>CANQQG010000057.1 GCA_947625875.1 uncultured Lachnospiraceae bacterium | reverse complement strand
ACTCTTTCACGGAGGAGTGTCTGAGAGGGGATTTCCATGAGGAGAAAAAGGACTATGACCTGATGACGGTCGTGGTGTTGCGGCTGGGACGCAAGGGAGAAGAAAGCGAGGATAATGCAATCCGGCTTCTGAGTAAGATGTTCTCTACAAATCTCAGCTATGAGGATAAGCTGGACGCGTTGCAGAACGAGTTTAAGATCAGCGTGAGCAAGGAAATGAGCGAGGAGGTGTTTGATTTGTGTAATTTAAGCGCTGGTGTTTATAATAAGGGGTATGACTCAGGTATTTCAGTGGGTGAGATGAAAAAGGCAAAAGAGACAGCGTATGAACTACGGGATATGGGCCTTTCGGATGAAAAAATTGCACGTGCAGTCAAGGTCAGTATGGATACATTGCAGGAGTGGCTTGCGGAGCGCGAAGCGCTGCCTGTAAAATAGCGGGCGGAAGCCCATGCAGGAAATACAATATGGCAGTCTGATGGAAATGTGCGTGGGATTCTGCGCACTTTTTTTCATGCCATAAAATAAATGCAGATGCCAGAGCGCGGTTGACTTTTTGGCGTCTGCATTCTTTTTATGCCGGGAAGACATGGCGGTAAAGAATTATTCGTCATCTGTAAGGGCTTTTTACTGTATATTTAATAAAAATTTTGTAACATTTTACCCCATAGAATGCTCTAACATATAAAAGGGTAATCAGTACTGAAATGAAATGCCCTGATGCATCCGACGGGCTGCAGGAAAGGAGAAAACAGACAGGAAGGACACAGGGAATGGATAAAGAGACATTTGAGCGGGAGGCGCTGGCTGCGGAACGGAGCCTGTATGGGGTCGCTTATTCTATCTTGAAGAATCAGGCGGACTGCGCGGACGCCATACAAAGCGCGCTCCTGTATGCATACTGGAAACTGGATACGCTGCGGAACGAAGCATATTTCCGCACGTGGCTGACGCGGATACTGATCAATGAGTGTTACCGTATCCTGCACTGCAGGCAGCGGGAAACTCCGCTTGAGGAATATCTGGCGGACAGGGGCAGCCTGACGGAAACGCAGCCGGAACCGACAGGCGTTTTTGAGGAACTCATGAAGCTGGAAAGGAAGCTCCGCGTGCCGCTCGTGCTGTATTATGTGGCAGGCTATTCCACGAAAGAGATTGCAAAAATGCTGGGCATAACAAAAGAAAATGTGCGTATCCGCCTGTACAGGGGCAGGCGGGCGCTGCAAAAACAGCTAAAAGGAGATGACGGGATATGAGCATGAAAAGAGGTATGTGGGAACAGGAACTGCCGCAGGCGCCGGAGGATGTGCATGAAAGGATACTAAAAACGCTGGCGGATCTGGATAAGCAGACGACAGTTGCTTCTGTTGAGAAGGGAGGAAATCTGATGAAGAAAAATAATGGAGAAAGAAAAAATATGGTGAAATGGGCGGTTGCGGCAGTGGCAGGCGTCGCTGTATGCATGACGACGGCAGCGGCCGGGTATTTTCGTTGGAATGAACAGGCTGCAAAAACGTTTGGCAATCCGTCTGAGGAATGGCAGGAGGAAACAATAAAAAGCAAAATTGCAGAGCCGCAGGACGTGTCTGTGTCTGCGGATGGCATTACGATAACGGCAGTGCAGAGCATCCGGGATACAGGGCGTATTTATCTGCTGTTCCGTGTGACTGCGGATGATGATAAGATTGACTGGGAGGAAGGGTTTCGGTCGTTTGAGGTGACGACTGTGGACGGCGAGGCCTTAAATGGCGACGACATGGATGCTGCGTATAATTATGGATATAATGCGGGCTTTGATAATAGCAGTGATTTTGATGCGCCGGAGAGGAAGGACGGTTATTATTTCATTGATCTCATGTCGGCGGATCCGGAACGGGCGTGGAACGGCGATAAGATGGCAGTCACATTTCGCGGCTTCCAGTATTATACGTTTGGACCTGGCGGGAAAGAAGGGATGGAGCCGGCGGACAGCGGAGTGCATAATTGGAAGGGCCTGCGTGAGATCGACGGGACGTGGCGGCTTGAGATTCCGATGGAGCGGGCGGAGAACCGCAGGCAGACCTTTGATATTCACAGGGATGTGGAGATCTACGGCGTTCCGGTTGAAATAAAAGAAGTCCGGATCAGCCCGCTCTGGCTGGAAGTTGTTTATGACCGAAAGGACGTGGAGCATCTGTATAAAACAGTTACGTGCGTTCAGGAAGAGGATATCGGGGACGGGTTGTTTCCGGAGATACTGTTGGATCGGGAAGGAGGCGTGCTGATGGAGTACACAAATCGCGGAGGCCCGGCGGAAACGGACAATCCGGACGAGATGGTTTACAGGATGGCTACCGGCAGCGTGGTTGATGTGGATAAGGTATCCGCTGTTATACTTGGCGGGCAGCAGCCGACGATTGTGCCGCTGGCAGAGGAATCCGAGCTGACAGAAGAAGAAATGCAGCGTTACCAGGATACGCTTGACCGGCTTTTAGAGAAATATCGCTGATTTGCAGAGTAACAGTCCGGCTGGATACGGGCCGGACTGTTATGATTCAGTGAATGCAGCCGCATCATTTTCAGGTGAATTGCCAGCTCATTCATTAGACGGAATTGTCGTTTATATAAGCGCATAAGAAAAAGGGGGATATAAATGTCATATTTTTTTACAGATATCAAAAAGATATATAAAAGCAGATCCGTCAGATGGATGTGCCTGCTGCTTTTGGTCGTTATGATCGCCGATCCGGTATCTGTTTATCTTGCCTATGGCAAAAGCGAAACATTTATAAAAAATATCGGCAATCATCCATTTATGTTTTGGCTGCTGATAAATTCCGGCAGTTGGGGACACCGGGTGTTTTTTGCTTTAAAGCTTGTTTTTCCGGTACTGTCGGTTGGTTTGCTGTTTTATAATGAATATGCATCTTCTGCATTTGAATATATGATCGTACGGAGAAATGCAGGTTTTTATTATATATCAAAAATTTGTGCGGTTTTTTTGAGTGCGTTTGTAAATTTTTTCGCGCTTTTATCTGTCAATGCAGTTGTTACATGGGCTGTTTTCCGGGGCGATGCACCGAAAACAGAGCAATATATGTACCGCATTCCGCAGAAAAGGTCGTTTGCATATCCGTTTTATGAGAGGAATCCATTTTACGAAGCGATATTATATGCTTTTTTGTGGGCGCTCACGATTGCTCTGTTAGCGCTTTTTGTTTTTGCAGTGCAGGCTGTCTGCCGTTTTAAAAATCAATATATGGTACTTTTAATTCCTTACGTTATTATTTATGCAGTAAAATATGTGGAGGGTCTGCTTTTGATTGGGAAGGAAAGCCATGATCTTAATATGATTACTCAGCCAATCTGCGCAAATATGTTTACAATGAAAAGTACGGATGCGGCAGCTGCATTTCTTGGACTTATGTTTGCAGATGCTATTTTGCTCATTGCGGGTTATATAAGAAGCAGGGAAACATTATGAATATAAAGAAGTTTATGCCGCTTTTGGCTGTTACATTATGCGGCTTCTGGATTGTGTTGTTTGTGCTTAAAATTGCGTTTGCGGAATCGGATGACTGGTTTGCAAATGTTTTCACATATAGGCTGTATGCGTTTGGCTTATCTCCGCTTTATCTGATATGGGCTGCATATATCGGTCGGTATTTATCTGTGCCCGCGGTTATACGGATTGGGAGCAGGGGGAAAGCGTTAGCGGTTGCCGCCGTATGCAAAGCAGCCTGTGCTATTGTCTATACAAGTCTTTTTATTGCGTCCGTAAATATATTTGCCGTATTCCTGATGCCGGATATTGGCAGGGGAAATCTGTCTGATATATTTGGCTTTTTCTTCTCTTATCTTTTAGGCTTTACGCTGATGGGGCTTTTAGCGGACATAGTATCCCATGCTGGAAACAAATTTATGTCAGAAAATGCATACTTTTGCGCTTTTTTGGTTGAGGTTTTTGAACTGGCTGCGCTGGAACCGGCATTGCGCAATATACCATTTATTGACCGTACTTTTATTTTTTCCTGTGTCTTCTGGAAAAATATTCAGGGTTATATTATGCTGGCCGTATGGATTGCGCTTTCGCTCATATATTTGTTTAAAGTCAGCAGAAAGGCGGATTACTTATGAGCGGGAAAATTATGAAGGACGCCTGTCCTCTGTATGCCATTGCCGTATGCGTCCTTCTGCTTACATTTTTGGAGCTGATAAAAGTGGAGCATTATGGCGCGCTAAAGGCGGTCAGGCTGTTTTTCGGCGGCAGCCCGATGGGCAGGCCCGTACTGATGATGGGGTTTTTGCTGAATGTTGCGCTGATACAGTGCATGAACGTCAACCCGATCCGGTATCTTTTAAAAAATAATACATATCTGCTGATCCGTTATGGAAAGCGGGAAATACTGCTGTTAAAGCTGTTTGTGAATGCATTTTTCCTGAATGTGGCATACGTTGCGCTCGTGTTCGCCGCGCTGGGCTTATCCATGCCGCTGTGCGGGCTGGATGTCTCCGCGCTTGCCTGTGTGGAAACGGCGGAGCTTGCGGGGCGGGGGTTTCTGGCGTGTCTTTTCTGTTCGCTCGTCCAGATCGTCTGCAGCATAAAATGGGAGGAACAGCGTACATTTATGGCCATGATGGCGTTTGCCATTGTATGCGCTTTTTTGTCGTGCAGGAACCCTGGCGTATTTACGGTGTTTCCGGTCCGGCTGGCAGGGCCGGGGCTGTTTCTCAATATAGCGCTCTGTATCATGTGCCTGGCGGCGGGGATCGATGTCTCCCTGCGCCTGTATCAAAAGAAGGGAGAGGAATAAAGTGGAGATAAAAGCGGAAGGACTGACAAAAAATATCAAAGGGGTTACTGTGCTGGAGAATATCAGCCTGACATTCCGCAGCGGGAATATCTATGGGGTGGTGGGAAAAAACGGGAGCGGGAAGACAATGCTCCTGCGCGCGCTTGCGGGGCTGATCCGGCCGACAGAGGGGACGGTGTCCGTAGATGGAAAAATATTGCACAAGGATATCTCCTTCCCGCCGGAGATGGGCATTTTAATCGAAAAACCGGAGCTTCTGGGGCATCTTTGCGGCCTTGAGAACCTGAAATTTTTAGCGGAGATCAATCACGTCATTTCAGAAGAGCAGATTGCAAAATTTATGCAGATGTTCTCTTTAGACCCGTATTCCAAAAAGCCGGTGCGGAAATATTCGCTCGGCATGAAACAAAAGCTCGGGATCATTCAGGCCATTATGGAAAACCAGAAACTGCTGATTTTGGATGAGCCTTTTAATGCGCTCGACGAATCGACCGTCGGGATGCTGTATGGCCTGTTTGCAAAATATAAAGATGACGGGAAGCTCCTGATCCTTACGTCCCATCATGCGGAGGATATCAATGCCCTGTGTGATGAGATTATCCCTCTGCGGGATGGGAGGCTGGTAAAATGAAAGGCTGGCAAACGACGTCTGCTTTTATTTTACGCCATATATCTCCGCCAGCAGCATTGTTTTCAGCGCCCAGTTGCGGTGCGTTTTATATTCATTCATCCGTTCCTTCTGGACGCTGCCGGAAACGAGCGATTTCAGGCTTTTATTCCAGTTTAAAATCGCGTCTGCGTCTTCGAGGTCTTTTTTTGACGCCTTGCAGGCGTCGTTGACGAGCGCGATCTGGCGCGGGTGGATGACGGTTTTTCCGACAAACCCGCAGAGCCGGTCGTCTTTTAATTCCCGTATCAGCCCGGCGTCCCAGTCTTGCCCGTTATAATATTCCCAGACGGGACCGGAAACGACATAATCCATGCCATAAACGGTCATAAGGTCAGAGAGGATGGCGGCAATGGGACGGATCTCGTGGATGGATTCCGCAGCGCGCCGCCGGAAGCCGAATGCATGGCACAGGTCATTGCCGCCCACGCGGATGTTCAGGATGTATGGGGCGGCAGTGTCGAGTTTTTCCTTTAAGCCGTATAAGATTTCATAGCGGCCACAGAGCGGTATTATGGACGGATGCTCAAAAATCGGCATAAGGTAAAACCGCCGTCCGTACGCCGCTTCCGCGTTTCTTACAGCTTCTATATAAGCGTCCGCATTTTCCATGGAAAATTTGGGCGCGATAAATCCGCATACAAGCTCCCGCGCATTGCCGAGGCGGCCTAACAGGTCGGGGATCTGCGCGGTGTGCCGGACGCGGATAAATATTTTTGGCATATAAAAGGATGCGCCCGTTTGTTCCTGTTCCCGCTGGATCTTCGCGAGGGAACGGATCAGGGCGCATTCCGCGTCCCTGACGCGGTCGTCCCGGATGGTGTCCTCCAGGCAGAGCGCGAGGGAATAAGGCGTTTCAAATTTCCCGGAAATAACTGCGTCCGCGATTCTTTCGTGGTTTGCGGGGCAGTATAGTAATGCCCCGACACTGTAATAAATCTTTGCGTCTTTCATGTCTGGTTTCAGGCTCCCTTAGTGATTGTTATGACTGATTATAACATATGAAGGCCATCGGCTGCAATCCAATAACAGTTCCGGGCGGCCGGACGGTTATCTGTATCTTGCGAAACAGCCCTGTGAATGATACAATGGATTTCAGAACGGCGTGGAAAAGGAAATGGGCGGGGCGTGAAAAATGGAGAAAACGACAGAGTTCCGGCACAACGTCATGGACATAACGAACATCCGGACGTTTGCAAATATTAAAGGCGGATTTCATAATGGATGCAAGGACGTGTATTTTATACGTTTTACCGGGGTAAACAAAACTCTTGTGGAAGACGTGCGCAGGATGGACGCGCAGTTGTCCGGACGGATGCGGGAGAAAAAAGGCGCATATCTGCGCATGGAAACGCTGCCAAAGCTGGCGGATACAGAGCAGGCGCAGGCTTATGCGGCCGTATATGCGGCATGGGCGGGCGGCGGCCGGCAGACCGTAAAAACGGGCGGGATGGAAAAAAGCGGGGCGAGCGGCGGAAAGCTGCCGATGGCCGCCGGGGCGGCGCTCCGACGGGTATTGGAGCTTTTCTGCAAGAGCGGGAATGTAAATGAAACCGTAGAAAAAAATTTTGCCGTAAAGCTTTTGTTTTGGATGGACGGCGTTTTAAACCGTCTGGGGCAGGCGTGGGACGTGCGGCTTTCCATGAAAGTGGCCGCGCAGAATGTGGCGAAAAAACAGGAATATTTCTTTTATTATTTTCTGACGCTGCTCGGGATGGACGTCTTGCTTTTACAGACGGAAGCGGATATTGCGGACGAGCTGGAAGCGTTAAAGCTTTCTGAGAAATGTCCGCTCGGGGATTTTATGAAATGCGCGTTTCCCGCATATCATGCGGAGCGGCCTGATAAGGTTGATTTACATACAGAGCCTCGGGCGGAAAAAAGCTTTGAGGAGCTGGCGCGGCTTGCCTCTTCTGTCGTCTTTATCGGCATCCATGATGAAAACGGGGATATTATCGGAAGCGGATCCGGCATTATGATCGGGCGCAGCGGGTATATCCTGACGAATAACCATGTCGCGAGCGGCGGCGTTTTTTATTCGGTGCGCATTGAGGAGGACGACAACGTGTACCGGACGGACGAGGTTATCAAGTATAACCCGCTGCTGGATCTCGCGGTTATCCGCATAGACCGCGCATTGGAGCCGTTGCCGATCTACAAGGGCGGAAAAAAGCTGGCGCGCGGGCAGAAAGTGGTTGCGATCGGAAGCCCGCTGGGGCTGTTCAATTCCGTTTCGGACGGCATAATATCCGGTTTCCGCAAATTTGAAAATGATGTGGATATGATACAGTTTACCGCGCCGATCTCGCATGGCAGCTCCGGCGGGGCGGTCTTAAATATGTACGGCGAAGTGATCGGCATCAGTACGGCGGGCATTGACGCGGGGCAGAACATTAACCTTGCGCTGGGGTATGAGTGTATTAATGCATTTGTGCGCGGGTTTGTCGGGTAAAATGTTATTGTTTTTTTCTGGATTAGAACGTCAACAAGAACAGACGAAGAAGGTTTTAAATTTTTTATTTGCCATTTTTTTACTTATGCGTTAAAATAAAGAAAAGAATGTCTTATTGTACAGGTTTCCCTGAAAGGAGGGGGTTTTATGACAGGTATTTCATTCCGGCCGCAGGCCAGCCAATATGATTATGGCCGTTTCGCAAGCGGAAAGAAAATCCAGCGGGCGGCGGACGGCGCAGCGGAGCTTTCGATTATCCAGAAGCAGGCGGAGCAGATTTTAAAATACCAGTCAGGCAGGAAGAATATCGGCGCGGGGCAGAGCCTTGCGAACATTGCCGATGGCGCGCAGGCAGGCATTACGGACTACCTGCAGAGAATTGATGAACTGGCGGTGCGCGCGTCCAATTCTCTGATGTCAGATTCAGACAGGCAGGCGATCCAGTCTGAGATCGACATGATGAAGGACGGGATTTCCCAGATTGCTTCTACGACAAATTACAATGGGAAAAATCTGCTGGACGGTTCCAATCCGGACATCCATATTGCCACAGGTTCAGGCAGCATGAATCTTGCGAACTCTGATTCGACATTAGAGGCGCTTGGCATCGCAGATTTTGACGTAACGGGCGATTTTGATCTGAAAAAGATTGACGAGGCTCTCAGTAAAGTCAGCGCCGGCCGAAGCAGGATGGGTGCGCAGAGCAACGCCTTAGACCATGCATACCGCATCAACAGGAATGCGGCATATCAGACGACGGTTTCCCAGAGCCGCATTGGGGATCTGGATTATCCGAAAGCGATTTCAGACCAGCGGAAAAAAGAAGCGCTGCAGCAGTATTCGTTTTATATGCAGCGTGCGCAGATGCGTATGGACGGAAATAAAATGATATTTTTTGAATAGTGAGTAAAAGCCATTCCGATACAGGTCGGGATGGCTTTTCGTAAGATACAGACTAATTATGGAAGGAAAAGTTATGCCGGAAGACAAAGAGCGTTATTATGGGAAAAATCTGCAGCAGAAATTAAATATCATAAAGGATTTTGGGGAGCGCGAAGAAGCAGGGCATGTGTGTTTTTTTATAGAAGAATCGTCCAAAACACAGGCGGAGCTGTTGGAGGCAAATAAAAAAGAAGTATTGTTAAGCTACTGTGATTTCGCAGGGCTGCGGGCGTCTTCCAATTGGAGGAAAATTCAGATCGCAGAGGTTTACAGCGGCTATCTGCAGGAAAATCTGTGGATTTTTCTCATGATCATTCCGCAGGAAAATTTTTCGTCATTTCTCCGTTTCAGTAAATGCAGGAACGGGGAGTCGGTGGCTTTGGATACGGAAGAAGAATGGCGCGCCCTGTATATCATGGTGTGTCAGGGGCTGATGGAGCCATATTATGAGATGAGAAAGACCGGGACCGTTTTTGGCATGGAATTTGCAAAAGGAATGGCGGATCGGATCATAAAGTATTACAGGGATAGAAGAAACTTTGGGGAAACTGCTCCGGCAGCTGTGTATCTGCCGCCGGAACTGCGTGCGGGCTGCTGGAAAAATGTAGGTAAAGGTTATGTGCGCCTGGACGAACGCGTCCGGAAAATACTGATGTATTATGGCATGTTAAATACAAAGAAGCTTTATGAGGTTTTGCTGGAGTGTTATCAGTATCGGTTTGATTACGAGGCGTTTATGCGTTTTTTGATGCTGCGTATGCGTCTGCTTGAAATGGTGCAGACGGCGTATAACAGGGACAGCAAAGAACGCTGGGCGGCATTGGGCGGTTTCCCGATTGCGGATGCGTGTATGGAGATGGGGGAAGCAGCGATCGAATATCGCCCCGCAAGCAGCAGCCAGTTAGAGGAACGGGAGCGGTTTATCTTATTGCTTGTCAGGCCGCTGGCTGCCGCGCTGCTCCTGAATCATACGGATGGGAATGGAGATGACGTGGAAATATATCTGGAATACCTGATAAGCGCAGTGCAGTTAAGGGCGCCGTGGGAGTTTTTTTCACAATTTCTGCAAAGAATGACCGACCGGAGAGACCGACGTCAGGAAATGGAAATGTGGCGCTGCGTCAGCAGCCTGTTTCTGAAGCTTCCTGTGTATTCGCTGGGCGGGTATTCGAGAATGGAATACGCCGCCCTGCATCAGATGAAAAATCCCTATGAGATCCACAATGGTACGCGGCGGCCACAGGCGCTGGTAAAAAATCCGCCGTTGTTTTATCGCCCATATGCCATGCAATGGGAGCTGTTTTGCAGGATGGATAAAAATATGGAAGAGCCGGGAAACGGTTTATCCGGAAAAACAGGTGGGGTATAAAATGAAATTTCAGCACAAACATATATTGATATATAAATGGAATGCATATAATTATCTGGATGTTTACCGCACGTTTGAGCGTATGGGCTTTGCGGTCGATACGGCAGAGCAGTTTCTCCCCTCCTATGATGAAGATGCGGCATTTTTTGAGTATTTGACGGGTTTGTTTTCGCGGACGGCGTATGATTTCGTATTTTCGATTAATTATTTTGGCGTGATCTCAGACGCCTGCGAGCGGGCGGGGCTGCCGTATGTATCGTGGTCCTGCGACAGCCCGCTGATCAGTATGTATCACGCGTCTGTTTATAACGATTGCAACTACCTGTTTTTGTTTGATAAGAGCAATTATCTGGCGTTCCGTTCGCTGGGCCTGAAGCATATCTACCATATGCCGCTTGCGGTGGATGCGGAGCGGATCTCGTACATTTTATCGGAGAGCAGGGATTTAAAATTATATCAAAATGAAATTTCTTTTGTCGGCAGCCTGTATGAACGGAATACGTATGATAAGATCGTGACGACTCTGCCGGAGTATCTGCGGGGTTATTTTGACTGCGCATTGCAGGCGCAGATGAATATCAGCGGCGGCAATTTGTTTGAGCGTTTACTGACGGAGGATATCTGTGCGGAGCTGCAAAATTATTATCAGCTGGAAAAATCCGAACGCTCCTTTTCAGATCTGCGGCTGATTTTTTCCGCGACCGTACTTGGGTTTAAGGCTGCAAAAGAGCAGCGCTGCAGCTTTCTGCAGGCGCTTGCAAAAAAACATGCGGTTTCGATTTATACAAACAGCAACGCGCGCAGCCTGGTGCGGGTGGATTACCGCGGATCGGTGGATTATTGGACGCAGATGCCGAAAGTGTTCCACGAAAGCCGGATAAATCTGAATTTTACGATTCCGAACATCCAAAGCGGGATTCCGCTGCGCGTCTGGGATGTGCTTGGCGCGGGCGGTTTTTTGCTCACGAATTACCAGCCGGAGCTGGAGCTGTATTTTGATATAGGGAAAGATCTGGCGGTGTTTGAGAGCCGGCCGGAACTGGAAGAAAAAGCGGCGTATTATCTGTCGCATGAAAAAGAGCGGCGGGAAATAGCGGAAAGGGGAGCGGAAAACGTGCGCAGGCATCATAGCTACCGGCAGCGCATACAGCAGATAACGGACATTCTGAAAAAAGACATAGAAAGTTAAATGCAGGCATAATGATTGCCGTTCATTGCGGCGCATCGCTGCTTTGTGGATCGAGCAGCTTTTGGATCTCGGCTTCGCTCAGGGCGGTGACGCGGGCAATCGTGGCGTTTGGGATGCCGCATGCATTCAGGTTGCGGACGGTCTGCTCCATTTGTTTTTTCTGTTTTGAGATGGTGGTGAGCAGCGCGTTTACCAGATCTTCTACCTTCATATCCGCGGGAAAGATCTGCTTTAACGTTTCGGGCATTGCAGAAGTGTCCGCGCGTTTTTGCGCAGCAGCGCGCCCGAGCAGTTCGTCTGCGGAAACGTTCAGGATATCGCAGAGTTTTTCTATGGAGCCTTCTGAGAGCGGCACTCTGCCGGTTTCATATTTGGAAACCGCCGCAGGCTGGATCCCGAGCCGGGCGGCAATATCCGCCTGGGAAATATGGCGTTCTTTTCGTAATGTTTTTAACTGGTTCATACGGCTTCCTTTCGGTATGTTCAAAATAACCCCGCGCTGCGGCGGATTTCCGTAACGCGGGGACTGATTTCGCGTGTATGACATTGCTTAGCAAGTCCGGTCGATCATCATTCCGGAGTAGACAGATGAGATGTAAGGCGGGACAAAATTTTTGCCCGGATTCTTATATGCGATCAGCACCTTGCTGACATAATTCATCGGATCGAGGGAAGCTTCGTCCGCTTTCCGTCCGATTGCGTCTTTAAAATGATTCAGGACGTCTATATTTCTGTCCGCCTGCTCGGAAACAACGGAATGCGTGAGCCTGCTGCGGTCGATCGATATAGAGCCGCTGTCCGAAACGGACAGCCCGATCGGACGGAAATCCGATGTAAAAGATTTCGCGACGTTTCCCATATCTCTTTGCAGTTTCTCGTTGGACTGTTTCGAGCCGGAATAGCCTTCCGCCATGGATATGATGGAATTAAACGAGTCCACAAGCGATTCAATGTCGTCTGCGACGGCTTCCGCGCCCGGCTTAAAGCCGATAATGACCGGACGGTTTTTTGGGCTGACGCTGTGCAGCGTAATGGCGAACGCGTTATCAATCGTAAAAGTATTCGAGTAGGAGGCGTGTTTTACGTTATTTAAGCGGAAAGAAGAATTTTCCGCAGGGGCGGCGACCGCGTCAATGCCGAGTGTGCGCATGGCCTGGCGCGATTCCGGCGTGTTTTCCGGAATGATCTGGAATAAAAAAGCCTCGTTCTCGCTTACGCCCGTCTGGCGCGATTCGATCCGGAGCGCAGCCGTATCCCCGCTGCCATTCAGCAGATCCGCCCGAAAGCCGATATTCGCATTATTGACGAGGCGCATAAGCTTGCGCTGCACATCTTCGTTTGCATCGCCCTCGTTGATGTTGTATTGAAATTCATAGGAATTTGTGCTTGCATTCAAATCAAAGGAGTAACTCCCGGGCGCAAAATCATGTCCGTTCCGTTTTAAATAGTTTCCCACGTTTGTCTGCGGGGCGGCAAGACGCATGACTTCGAGCTTGAACCCGGTCTCGTCCGTTACGTCTGCGTAGTCCCCAATGTATTCAGCAGTCGCTACTTCCGGCTGGCTGGAGACGGCGATTTTTTTCTGGAATGCGGCGCCGATGCCGGATTCCGTTTCCGACAGGGAAGCGACGACATTTTTTATGCTGCGCGCGCTCTCCTTGATATCAATTGCAAATTTTTGGACATCTCCTGAGATTTTAATTTTATACAGAGGAGATTCTTTATTGATCTTTTTGATCCGGTTGACAGTGTCGCGCAATTCCTCTTTTTTGTGCGAATCATAGCGCGACGCCTGTTGCGAGGCATAAGTTGACAGATAATAATCATAGGCAGAATTTGCGGTCAATGCCATAAAAAATCCCTCCTTTCATCCGTGAAATAGCAGCAAGCTGCGCGGGAAACAAAAATCCATTTATATATCTATATCGTAGATTGTTTTCGGTTACTTTATAGCTTTTTGAAAAAAATTTAAGAAAAAACGGGAAAAAAACAGTTGACGAGCCGGAAAAATCATGTTATTCTAAGCTGGCGATGGAAGTAGGTCTTTTTTTTATGCCTAAAATTATAAGAATTTTATGGAGGTGGGAGTTGTGCGCACAAAAATTACATTGGCATGCACAGAATGCAAGCAGCGTAATTACAACATGACGAAGGACAAGAAAACGCATCCGGACAGAATGGAAACGAGGAAATACTGCAGGTTCTGCCGGAAGCATACGTTACACAAGGAAACCAAATAATCCGGATTGAGCAAAGGAAGTGACAGGTATGGGAAACAGAGAGAAAGTGATCGAAACCCAAAAGACGGGCTGGTTCACCGGCCTGAAGGCTGAATTTAAGAAAATTATTTGGCCGACGAAAGAAACACTTGCCAAAGAAACAACAGCGGTCGTTGTTGTGTCAGTAGTCGTAGGTCTGATTATTGCCATGATGGATTATATTATCCAGTATGGCGTCGATTTCCTGGTGAATTTATAAGGAGGCAGCGTTCGATGGCAGAAGCGAACTGGTACGTAGTCCATACTTATTCAGGTTATGAGAATAAGGTCAAGGCAAACATTGACAAGACAATTGAAAACAGGCATCTGGAGGACCAGATCCTGGAAGTCCGGGTTCCGTTGCAGGAGGTTGTCGAATTAAAGAACGGCGCGAAAAAGCAGGTTCAGAAAAAAATGTTTCCCGGGTATGTGCTTATTAACATGATCATGAATGACGACACATGGTACGTTGTCAGAAATACCAGAGGCGTTACCGGATTTGTCGGGCCGGGTTCAAAGCCGGTGCCGCTTACGGAAGCTGAAATGAGGCCGTTGGGGATCAAGTCCGAAGAAGTCATTGTGGATTTTGCGGAAGGGGACACCGTCATGGTGATCGGAGGCGTCTGGAAAGACACCATTGGCGTGATCCAGAACATGAACCACGGCAAGCAGATCGTGACGATCAATGTCGATCTGTTTGGGCGCGAGACGCCGGTAGAAATTGGTTTCGCAGAAGTAAAGAAATTATAAGGATACAGTTTAGGAGGCAGCTAAAATGGCAAAAAAAGTAACAGGATATATTAAATTGCAGATTCCGGCCGGAAAGGCAACGCCGGCTCCGCCTGTTGGCCCTGCGCTTGGACAGCATGGCGTGAACATTGTAGAATTTACAAAACAGTTTAATGCAAAAACGGCAGATCAGGGCGATACGATTATCCCTGTTGTCATTACCGTATATGCGGACAGGAGCTTCAGCTTTATTACAAAGACTCCGCCTGCAGCGGTACTGATCAAGAAAGCCTGTAACATTAAGAGCGGTTCAGCCGTGCCAAACAAGGAAAAAGTGGCGACGCTCTCAAAGGCAAAATTACAGGAGATCGCAGAGCAGAAAATGCCGGACTTAAACGCAGCGTCTTTAGAAGCCGCAATGAGCATGATCGCGGGAACGGCAAGAAGCATGGGCGTTGAAGTGGAGAAATAAACCGGACGCGGAAAACGGAGAAAAGATCCGGCGCAGGAATGACAGTTATATTTAGGCAGACGATAAGACAAAGATGATACTTTATCGTGGGAGGGGCGCTTCCCGCTAAAACCACAAGGAGGTAAGAAAATGAAAAGAGGAAAAAAATATATTGAACTTGAAAAACAGGTAGACAGGACAGTTCAGTATGAGAAAGCAGATGCGATCGCGCTTGTAAAGAAGATGGCAACTGCAAAATTTGATGAGACGGTTGAAGTCCATATCCGTACAGGATGCGACGGGCGCCATGCAGAACAGCAGATCCGCGGCGCGGTTGTGCTGCCGCATGGGACAGGAAAGACGGTAAAAGTGCTGGTGTTTGCAAAAGGCACGAAGCTGGATGAGGCGCAGGCGGCCGGCGCGGATTACGTGGGCGGCGAAGAGCTGATCCCGAAGATCCAGAACGATGGCTGGCTGGATTTTGACGTGGTAGTTGCGACGCCGGATATGATGGGCGTTGTCGGACGTCTTGGCCGTGTGCTCGGACCGAAAGGCCTGATGCCGAACCCGAAAGCCGGTACGGTAACGATGGATGTGACAAAAGCGATTCAGGAGATCAAAGCCGGTAAGATTGAGTATCGTCTGGATAAGTCGAATATCATTCATGTGCCGATCGGAAAAGCTTCCTTTACAGAAGAACAGTTGGCGGACAACTTCCAGAGCCTTATGGACGCAATTATGAAAGCAAGGCCGGCCGCATTGAAAGGCCAGTTCATTAAGAGCTGTACGCTGGCTTCTACGATGGGACCGGGCGTAAAGATTAATTTGACAAAGCTTTCGGACAATTAATTGTTGACAAATAGATGTTACAGTGTTACAATGCGTAAAGCATATGCCGAAGACAGCAGGCGCCGCAAGGCGTAACGGAAACGGCCTGCCGAGGAGATCTTGCAGATAGAAATATGATTATCTGTTATCAGAATGATAAACCTCTCTGTCTTTTGCGCAGAGAGGTTTTTATATGTACGGGCGCGGGGAGAAAAGCGCGGCAAAGCTGCCGTATCCGGCGCGGCGTACAGGAAATCTTCTCTGTCCGGTTTCGGCAGATGGACATAAAAAAATAAGGAGGTGTGCATACGTGGCAAAAGTTGAATTAAAACAGCCGATCGTACAGGAAATTGCTGAAAATGTAAAAGGCGCACAGTCAGTTGTCGTTGTGGATTACCGCGGGCTTACGGTTGCCCAGGACACAGAGCTGCGTAAACAGTTAAGAGAAGCGGATATTATTTATAAAGTATATAAAAATACGCTGATGAATCTGGCGTTTAAGGGCACCGAATTTGAAAGCCTTTCCGAACAGCTCGAAGGGCCGAATGCAATTGCAGTTTCGAAAGACGATGCGACAGCTCCGGCGAGGATTCTTGCGGAGTTTGCAAAAAAAGCCCCGGCGCTGGAGATCAAAGCGGGCGTTGTGGAAGGGAACTTCTATGATGCAAAAGGTATGCAGGTGATTTCGAGCATCCCTTCGAGAGAAGAGCTGCTTTCCAAATTCCTTGGAAGCATTCAGTCGCCGATTACGAATTTTGCGCGCGTTATCAAACAGATCGCGGAAAAAGATGGCGAAGCCGCTCCGGCAGAAGAAGCGCCGGCTGAGGCATAAGCCTGTAACAGGATTTTATTTAAAAATTATATAATCAGGAGGAAAGAAAAATGACAACAGCTGAGATCATTGAGGTTATCAAAGGCTTAACCGTATTAGAGTTAAACGACTTAGTAAAAGCATGTGAAGAAGAGTTCGGCGTTTCTGCAGCGGCAGGCGTTGTAGTTGCGGCAGGCGGCGCGGCAGGCGGCGAAGCAGAGGAAGAAAAGACAGAGTTCGATGTAGAGCTGACAGAAGTTGGCCCGAACAAAGTAAAGGTTATCAAGGTTGTCCGCGAAGCGACAGGCCTGGGCTTAAAGGAAGCAAAGGAAGTTGTAGACAGCGCGCCGAAGATGGTAAAAGAGCAGGTCGACAAGGCTACGGCGGAAGACATCAAGGCGAAGCTGGAAGCGGAAGGCGCTAAGGTAACATTGAAATAAAAGAAGTCAGTAAAATGCTTAATGAAATGAATTTTTGAGTCTGGAATGTCTCCGCGGCTTTGCTGCGGGGATATTTTGGATAAGAAGATTATATCATCAGAAAAATACGATAACGAAAAGGAGATGGAAAATATGAAAAAGAAGATTTTAGCGTGTGTGATGGCGGCTTTATTGTTTTTGGGTAATATTGTATTTTGCCCCGAATTGTCTCAGGCAGCAATGTCTAAAAAGAAACAGCATAAGATGTACGAAGAAGTGGTGCGGAAGTATGATAAAGAGATGAATAAAGAGAGGACCAGACAATATAAATATACTTATTTTGATGATGTTCCTGAATATGAGGTAAGCAGGCGTACCTATTTTTGTTTTGCAGATATTGATGATAATGGTATTGATGAATGTATTATGCGTTTTGGTGGAAAAAATGAAGATAATACGGCAGAGGTATGGGATCGCGGGGATACGACAACGATATATACGATAAGTAACGGGAAGGTAAAGCCAGTGTTAAGGCAAGGTTATATGCCAAGAATAGTGCATTATGGTGGTGTGTGTATATATAAAAACAGAAGTATGATTGCTACCGTGTTTATTAGTATGACAGAAAGGCATTTGTTTTTTCGGTATAAGAATGGAAAAATTGAAAATGGGAAAATAAAAAGTGCTGATGATTTTTATATTTCTAATGATTATGGCTATGAATTAAGTTGGGACTCTTTTAGTGGTTCTTATGTCACTGTAAAAGGAAAAAGTAAGACGGTTTCTAAAAAGACACGTCAAAAAATATATAAAAAACTGACTAACAATGAGACTGGATATAAGATGCATGTATATAAAAAATCCACATTCAATAAATATATATAAAGTAAAGAAAAACGATATGCATAGTCCGTTTTTTGAATCATAGGAGGGTACATTCCCCGATGCTTGCATCGTAACTTGCTTAACGAAATGTGGGAAAAGTGGTAAAA
>CANQQG010000056.1 GCA_947625875.1 uncultured Lachnospiraceae bacterium | reverse complement strand
CTTGGAAGTTTGATTTTTTTACTCTTGTATACATTCTGTTTTGTTTTCTTAATATAATCCTGATACGTTACCATCAAATAAATCAAAATACGGACGACTATATTTTCTGTCCATGTAGCCTGTGCTTCCGTAAGAATCAGTAATTTCTCCCTTACCATAAATCCTACATCATTATAGACATCGTTTGTCATAATATTATGAATTGTAATATCTGACAATTCATCCTCGGTTACCTCTGTATCCTCCGGATGCAGAGCTTTATACAACTGAATCAGGTATTTCTTATCCTGAAACAGATTCGTAAAAATACTGTCCTTAATGGTATGCCTGGCAACCTCTTCATCCTTTATTCTGTTTTCTGCTGCGTTTACTTCATTATTATTTTTCATTTTATTACCTCATAACCAGAGCCAGGAACCATTCACGGTTCTGGCTCTCTTTAATTATACAAAAGGTTTTCATATACTTCAAGCGCTATTTCCTTATACAAATAATGTAAGAGAATCATACAAAGTAAATCCCAATCAAGTAAACAAAAACGCACACAAAAGATTCTGAATTTACAGATTTATCTTTCGTATGCGTTCGTAAATTTGTAATAATATTTTCCGTTGCCAGTCACGCTTTATCTCCGGACGCCCGGTACCGCTCCGAAGGCCGCAGGATCACCGTCACCAGGACGATCACTGCCGCCGTCACGCCCAGGCTGACCGGATACACCCGCATGATCGTCGCAAACGAAGGAAACATCCGAAACACCGTAAACATCCAGCCGAGCCGGACGCCGCAGATACCAACGACCGAGCAGAGCGCAGGGATCGCGGAGACGCCAAAGCCGCGCAGATAACCGGAAAACGCTTCCTGCGCAAAACTGAACATATACGCAAAAAAGATATACTGCAGCCGGATATAACCGATATTGATGACCTCCGGATCGCTGTTAAAAACCGACAGCAGGGTTTTTCCGAACAGCAGGATCAGCCCGCAGCTTACGGCAGTCGCGGCAAAGCTCTGCATCAGGCACAGCTTCAGCGCGCGTTTGCAACGATCATTTTTGCCAGCCCCATAATTCTGCCCCACAAAAGTAGTGCATGCCTGGCCAAAAGAATTCATCACATAATAGGCAAAAATTTCCAGATTATAGGCGGCGGAAGAGGCTGCCATAACCGTTGTGCCAAGACTGTTCACCGACGTCTGGATGACAATATTCGCCAGGGAAAAGATCGCGCTCTGTATCCCTGCCGGAATCCCGATTTTTAAGATCCGCCAAAGCGTCGGCTTATCTATGCCAAGCTGTTTTGGATACACTTTTATCTCCAGTGAGCTTCTCATAAGGCAGATAAAAAGAATGACCGCACTGGCAAGGTTTGCGATCACCGTCGCCGTCGCCACGCCGTCCACGTCCATATGCAGGATCAGAACGAAAAACAGATTGAGAGCCACATTCAGGACGCCGGAGACCGCAAGCGCCATCAGCGGGATTTTGGTATTGCCGCAGCTACGGAAAATCGCCGATTCAAAGTTATACAACAAGATCACCGGCATCCCTAAAAAATAGATCCGCAGGTACTTGACCGCCATGGCATACACCTCATCCGGCACATCCAACAGCTTTACCACATTTCCCGCGATCAGCTCGCCCACAAAGGCCAGCGCGACGCCGCCAAGAAGCGCAAAGATGATAGAGGTATGCACTGCCCTGGACGCCGTTTTCCTGTCCTTTTGCCCGATCGCATTCGCGATAATGACATTGCTGCCGAGCGCCACCCCTACAAAAAGATTCACCAACAGGCCGATCACCGGCGCATTCCCGCCGACCGCCGCCATCGCCGATTTTCCATACTCCCCCGGAAGCTGGCCGACGACCGCCAGATCCGCCGCATTAAACAGCTGCTGCAGGATACCCGTTGCTGCGAGCGGAACCGCATAACGGATGATCTTTGTTCCCAGCGGGCCGTTCGTAATGTCCATTTTCTTTTGCATAGTTACACCCCCGATTTTTCTTCATTTTCGTTTCCAGAGGCTATTATAAAACATTTTATTGTAACTTGCATTTCTTTTTTATAAAAATCCGCAATCAGAAGCCCTTTCCAAAACGCCGCTTCGCCCGCCTTACCGCCAGCCACATCATCTCCCACGCGAACGCGATCCCCTGCAGCGCCAGAACCGTCCACGAGATCCACGCATGGATGTATACGAGATTGCCCAGATACCCCGCCTCGCCAAACCGGTGGCGCAGCCTCTGCGCCTCGATAAACTGTTTTGCGTATCCGCCGAACGCAAAGACATTCTCCCCCTGCAGATACCCCATCGGGACGTACCACGGGTAAAAGACCGCCGCGGCCAGCAGGCACGCAAGCAGCGCATACTGCATCACGTTCCGCGTCCGGCTCCGCAGATGGCCGTACATCAGCAGCAGCCACAGAAGAAGCCCTATGAACAGGTTCTGCAAAAACACATGCGCCGCGGCCTCCGCGTCCAGGCTCACGTCCGGCTCAACGCGCCTTCCCGTAAGCTCCGCCGCCATGTCCTGCAGACGCTCCCGGTTTACGGAAAAGTCCCCGCCCTCTTTCCGGAAATACAGGTAATGCGTCTCCGCTTCGGGCGGCGGGCCCACGTCCGCTATGCGCAGGCAGACGCAGTCCCGCCCGTCGTCCGCAAGCGACTGCCGCCAGGATCGCCCCGTCCGGTAGACGCCGCAGATGGCGTACTCCTTCCCCCGCACCCGCAGCGTCTCCCCCGTCACGTCCAGGCGCTTGTAACGCTCCAACGCCCAGCCTTCGCTGACCGCCGCCTGCGTCCCGTCCTGCGGCCAGCCGCCCGCCACCGGCTCCATGCCGGACAGCTCCAGGTATTCCATGTCCGCATACCGCACCTGCAGCCGCGCCTCCTCCCCAAGCACGCTGTCCGCCACCGGAAGCCCGGCCTCCGCAAAGACGCCCACACGCGCGTCGTCGGCGAGGGCGGAAAGCTCCCGCCCGGAGAACGCAAACCCCTCTTCACTGTACCATTCCACAGCGTCCGGCAGCTCCCGCCGGATATCAATGAACTGGCAGGCGCTCACGAACGCGAACCACGCCGTCAGGACGGCTATATAAAATCCCCTTGGCTGATAGCCCCTTTTTTTCATCCCGCTCTCCCCCATGCCTTTTTTTACGTCCGGGGCGTTGTCCGCCCCTACTGCGTCACCGCCACCCGCATGCGGCTCGCCAGCGGCTTGCTCGCATACGTGACGACTTCGCCATACCGGCCCGTCGACACCGCCGCCCTTACGCCGTCGCGGTCCAGCACCGTCACCGGCCATTCCTGCGCCGTCTGCTCGTCTGAAAAGACGCCCTGCGTCGTCTCTATCGTGTATATGACATACGAATCCCCCCGCCTCGAGAGCGCGGAGACAGGCACCGTATAGTCATAGTCCGTCGTCTTTTTCATGGAGACGTACGCGCCGGTCAGGTCCAGAGCCCCAGCCTCCGCGGCCAGCTCCGAGACGTCCGCCGCGCACGTCCAGGAGCCGTCCGGCCCCTGCCGCCGCTCCAGGATGGGGAACACCCGCGTCTGGCCCTCCCCTTCCGCGTCGCTCCAGCAAAAATTTATGTCCGAGACGTCCGTAAAATACGCGTACGCGTCCCCTTCCACCTGCCAGCTCACAATGCCCGCCGCCTCGTCCGCCCACGCCGCGGGATAATCGCCCCCATGCGTGACGCTCCCTTTTTCCACCGGCGCCACGCTCACCTTCGGCAGCAGCATCTGCTGGATCTGCCTGGATGCGCCGGTGCAGACGGCCAGCGCCAGAAAGACGGCGCACGTCAGCCTCCTCACCCGTTTCTTTCCCATATCCGCTTTCCTTTCTTATTTGATGCTGGACGCCGCGATCCCGTTCACCAGCTCGTCCTTAAAGTTCATGTACAAAAGCATGACCGGCGCCAGCGCCAGCACGCCGCACGCAAACCCCGCAGCCCCCGCCCCTGACAGGGACTGCGCAAGGAACACCGACAGCGGGTACATGCGCTCTTCCCGCAGGAAGACCTGCGGCTGCTCCACCATGTTCCAGTTGTCAATGAAAGAGAGCAGCAGGAGCGACAGGACGCCGCCCCGGCAGAGCGGGACGACGATATGGAAGATCGTGCGCCACTGCCCCGCGCCGTCCAGCCTCGCCGCCTCCAACACTTCCCGCGGGATCTCATCCACCGTCTGCTTCATCAGAAACACGCCAAAAGAGGAAAACGCCGCGGGCAGCATGACCGACGCATACGACCCGACCAGGCCCATCCGGTCCAATATGATATAATTGCTCACAAGCGTCACCTGGTACGGCATCATCATAATGATGATCACGAGCACGAACAGCGGGTAGCGCCCCGGAAACCGGAAGCGGGAGAACCCGTACCCGGCAAGGACCGACACCGCGATCTGCCCCGCGACAATGAGCGACGTCATCCCCACCGAGTTCCAGAACTTCGCCAGATAATCCGGCGTGGACAAAAGCGCCGCGTACAGCCCCTGCAGGGACCAGCGGTCCGGGAAAAGGTGGAACGTGACATAGCGCTCCTCCCCATTCCATAAGCCCCCGTAATAATGCGCAATCTCATCCGCGCCCATAAAGGCGTTCGTGACCGTATACGCCAGCGGAAGCAGGACGAGGACCGCCGCCGCCGCCAAAATCAGCCTTCTTAAAGCCTTCACCGCACCCCACGCCCCTTTCTTCCGCGCCTGGCCTTTCCCTCCCGCTCCGCGCGCGCCCTCCACGCAAACAGGAGTATGACCAGCAGGAAAATGACCAGAAAGACAAGGATCGCCGCCACCGACAGCCGCTGGTAATTCAGGCTCTCAAAATTATTGTTCATAAAATGCTGCAGCATATAGATGCTGTCATGCGGGTATTTGCCGCTCAACAGATACGCCTCGCGGTAACACTTAAAGGAATTGATCACCGACATCACAAACACGAACAGAAAGCTCGGCGCCAGAAGCGGGCGCTGGATATGCCAGAAATACTGCCATGCGCCCGCGCCCTCTAAGGACGCCGCCTCTTTGCATTCCCGCGGGATCGCGTTCAGCCCCGTTAAAAACAGGACCATATTGTACCCGCAGTTTTTCCAGACGTACAAAAACAGCAGCACGTAAAACGCCTTCCCCGAATCCAGCCATTGCTGCGCCGGCAGATGCAAAAGCGCCGCAAACCGGTTCAGCGCGCCATGCTCGGACAGCATAACCTGGAAGAACATAACCGTGGACCCGATCGGGATGACCATCGGATACAGGAAAATGGACTGGAACAGATCCGTCTCCCCCGCGCTCTGGAAGACCAGCAGCGACAGCCCGAGCGACAGCCCCATGACCAGCGGTATCCCAAGCCCGATAAACCGGAACGTGTTCGCCGCCGCAAGCCGGAACGCATGGCTTGCGAACACTTCCGCATAATTGCGCGCGCCGACAAATTCCAGCCCGCCGACCCCCGCCGTAAACGAATACCGGACGCTGATCGCAAACGGTATAATGTAAAATAAGAAAAAACCCGCCAAAAAAGGCAGCACGAGCGCCATCCCCATCAGCGCTTCCTTTGTCCTCAGACGCATTCCCGCATCACCCTCCCTGTCCGTATTGCCGGCCCGGCGTCCGTTCTCGCTGTTTCTTTTTTCATTTTAACACTGAAATTATATTTTGGAAACACCCATTGCAGTATTTTATTCTGTCAGGTAAATCTGAATGTAATCCTCAAATTCCTTTATGCAGCTGTCGTAATCCGCCTCGCCGGAAAAATAGTCATTCATGTACTCATAGAAGATGCTTATATTTATTTTCATACGCATTCCTGCGTCTCTTATAAACTTTTCTATTATCTGCGGCCCTTTTCAATCATTATAAAGATAAATTATGGTAAAACAACCCGTTTTGCAGAAAACGGCCAATTTTTGCAGAAACAGGAAAAAATTACCTCTCTTTTTAAACATATTAAGGTTTTTCAACGAAATAAAAATCCCTTTTGCAAAATTGGGAATTTATTTACATAATTGGGAATTTAAAATCAGTTATCCTGCAGTCTGTGTCACTTAACCGCATGATAACTGATTTATCCGACCATTTCAACAATTTGGCACAACCTGTAGCCTGGCAGGCACAACCTGTAAAAGCAGACCTCTCTGCCACATGGAACGCGTGGTCGGGAAGACGGGCATATTGTAAAGAATGGCTTTGAGGAAGTATACGATGTGTGAGATCAGGGAAAAACTCTGCAATGAGACAAAAATGAAAGGTCGGAGAGAGGATTTTTCAGTGCAGAAGGACTTCTCGCAGCGCTCAGCTTCGGGCTGACCTGCTTTAGTATCGGATACGCCATGGGACGTAACGATAACCATAAGACACAGAAATAGCCGCCCCAGTCTGATAAGTTGTTTTCCGGAGACTTCAAGCATCTTTTTCTTATAAACTTACTGAAGCGGAAGGACGTCTCAAACGAGACGCCCTTCCGCTTTATCAATGGGCTTCTGTCAGTTCATACAGCGTATATTTTTCCGCCAGCTCCTCCGCCGTCTTGTCCGTCTGCCAAAGATCCGTCCACAAGCCGTACTTATAGTCCCGGATCCCCTCTGTCGGGAAAACACGCCGCGCATTATCTGAAACCTGTGTCACCGGCTGTTTATTGACGCCCGCTACGCCCGTCTCATACAGGCCGTCCCGCAGGGCATGGAGCCAGAAATCCTCCGCCAGCTCCGGCCGCCCGCAGTTTCCGCTGATATAAAACACATCCGGCATGACCACGCCTGAGAGCGGGGCGAACGCAAGCCGCTCCTTCTCCTTTTCACTCCAGACAGCTCCAAAACCGCTCCCGGCCCATACGGCCGCATACGTCCCGTCTGCGAGGCCTTTCGCCGCGTCCGCCGCGGACACGCCGTCCGCAATGTCATTGCTGCCGTATGTCGCAAGCCCGCTTTCTTTAAGCTTTGCCAGCTCCCGCACCGTCTGCGTCCATGCGTCCCGGTCTGTCCGCCATGTCCCGTCCTCCTGCTCCACCGCAAGCTTCTCTGGCTCCGGAGCCGCATAGCAGTAAAGGGAGCGGAGATTTTCCAGCAGGACGCTTACCGCGCCTTCCGCGCCCATGCTTTCCCGCGCCTGCCCCAGGCCTTCCATGAGCTCCTCCGGCGTCCCCGGCGCCCAGCCTTCCGGCAGGCCCGCCCGCTGCGCCAACGCTTTGTTATACCAGATGCCGTATTCCTCCACTGCATAAGGCAGCCCGACCGTCCTGCCCCCGGCCGCAACGCCCGCCTGCAGGGGCTCCGGCAGGAAGCCCCCCTGCGCGTCCAGATAATCCGCCACGTCCGGCCCTTTCACGCCATCCGCACAATATTCCGCAAAAGAGCCAAGGGCGCTGTTTGAAAAAAGCGCCACATCCGGCGCAACGCCCGCTTTCTCCATCTTATGCATCGAGAGAAACAGCATGACGTCCCTGCAGACGATCAGCTGCACGCGCACGTCTTCCGTCTCAAAGGACGCCGCCGCATCCTCCAGCCACTTGTCAAAATCCCCGTTCCCGTCATGGCTCAGATCGCTGTACAGGACGGTCAGCGTTTCCTTTTGGGGCGGCTCCCGCCCCGCTTCTTCGGCCGCCGCCTTTGCGCAGGCCGCCTTTGTCACATTTCCATACACATACGTTTCCCATTTTTCTTTCAGGTCCGAACGGATCGTTTCGCCCATCAGGCCATACGTCCTGGCATACGCTCCCCCGATCCTGGAAGAGCCTTCATAAAACCCCGCATAGCCCTTACAGTCCACGTCAAAAAATTTCGTCATCGGGGACACCCCTTCCCCGTCATACGCGAACCTCTGGAATTCCAGCAGGACCTCCTGCGCCTGTTCGGGATGTTTTGTATTTTTATTGACGCCCATTGTGCAGGTGAGCTCTGTGATGACCTCCCCGTCACAGGACGGGATGTTAAAAAACGCCACTTCCTCGTCTCTCCCAAACATTGACAGATTCTGCGCAAGCCGTATGTGGTCTGTCGCGCCGCACCCGCCGAGCAGGCATTTTCCCCCATGGATGGCCTCATAGGAGTCAAAGAAGCCGCTGCCGTCTCCGCAGTTCTCCCGCAGCCCGTCTATCAGCGCCTGCGTTTCCCCGTCCCCCGCCTCCGGCAGGCAGTAGGCCTCCATCCAGTCCAGCGTCGCTTCATTTTCAAATATCTGTTTCCCTGTTTTCTCCTGCGCGTCCGCCAGCGCTTCCAGAAAACGCTTTAAATCCCCGTATCCGTTTTCCGTATCCAGGCCCGCCGCCTGCAGGTCCGACTTTAACCCGTATAACACCGGCGTGTTCATCTGCATCGGGACGGCGTACTGCTTCCCGTCCAGCCGCCCCGCCTCCAGCGTGCCCGCGGCATATTCCAGGTTCAGCCCTTTCCCGCTGCCCGTCGCGTCCCCAATCTCCAGCAGCGCGCCGGACTCCGCCAGATCCTGCGGGCTGACGCCCGAATCTTTATCCATAAAAATAATGTCCGGCCCGCCGCCTGCGTCCAGCTCTTTTTGCAGGGCAGAGCGGAACTGCCCCGGGCTCAGGCAGCTCTTATCCACCAGGTTCCAGGTGACGTCCGGCAGGCTTTTTGCGTATTCCTCATCCTTTTGTTTCTCATCATAGTAATCGCCCGCTAACATCCGCACGTAGTATTCATTCCCTGCGTCCACCCATATCGTGATCTCCGGCTTCCCCGCAGCGTCATCAGCCGCTTCCGTCCCCGGCTCCCCCGCATCCTCTTTTTGGCCGCTTCCCTGATTGGCCGCTCCCTTCTTCTTATCCGAACTGGCGCAGCCGGATAACATGCCGGCTGCCATGACAACTATCAGTGACAGAATGCATATTTTCTTCATCATGACTTCCCCCTTTCCCGATTCCAGTTAATCATCTGTTGTCAGCCTGTACAGCGTATATCTCTCCGCAAGCTCCTCCGCCGTCTTGTCCGTCTGCCAGACGTCCGCCCACAGGTCATAGTCATGATCTTTTATCATTTCAGGCGGAAAAATGAGGCATGCGTTTTCAGACATCTGCGTCAGCGGCTGCCTGCCCACGCCTGCGACGCCCGTCTCGTACCGGCCGTCCCGCAGGGCGTGGAGCCAGAACCCTTCCGCAAGCTCCGGTTTCCCACAGTTTTCGCTGATGCAGAACACATCCGGCATGACCATGCCTGACAATGGCGCGAACGCAAGCCGTTCCTTTTCTTTTTCATTCCAGACAGCCCCGAACCCGCTCCCGGCCCAGACGGCTGCATACGTCCCGTCCGCAAGCCCTTCCGCCGCGCCCATTGCCGTAACGCCGCCCGCCAGGCGCATGGCGCTCTCGCCGTATGTCACCAGCCCGCTTTCTTTGATCTCCAACAGCCCCTGCACCGTCCGCGCCCACGCATCCCGATCTGTCCTCCATTCCCCGTCTTCCCAGAACGCAAGCTTTTCCGGCTCCGGGGATGCAAAGCAATAGAGCGGCCTCAGAGAATTAAGGCCGTCCCCTATGACGCAGACGGCCTCCTCCGTCCCCATGGCCTCCCGCATCCGGCCGAGGCCGTCCAGCAGCCCGGCCGCCGTCCCCGGCGACCAGTCCTCAGGCAGGCCCGCCCGCGCCGCCAGTTCCCTGTCATACCAGACGCCCCACTCTTCCGCCGCGTATGGCAGGCCGACTGCACTGCCCCCGGCCGCAACGCCCGCCCGCAGGAAGCCCGGCAGGAAACCCAGCCGCCCCTCCTGCGACGCCAGGTAATCCGACACGTCCCGACACGTAAGCCCTTCCCTTACCGACGAGCCCAGCCGGGCGTTTGAAAAAAGGATGACGTCAGGGGCGACGCCCGCCGCCTCCATCCTTGGCGCGTCGAGGAACATGCACTCCTCCCGGTACACGACCAGCTGCACATGCAGGCTCTCCGTCTCATAGGACTTTGCCGCGCTTTCCAGCCATCTGTCAAAATCCCCCTCCCCGTCATAGCTCTCATTCCGGTACATGACCGTCAGCGTCTCCTTTTCCGGGGCGTCCGTCCCGGCGGTCCCGTCCCCCTCCGGCTTCATTTCCCGGCAGGCCGCGCCCGTCACATTGTCGTACACGCACGTCTCCCATTCCTTTTCCTTGTCTCCTCCGATTTTTTCGTTCATCTCGCCATAAGTCCCGGCATACGCTCCCCCAATCCATGCGGATATGCCCTGGAAGTCGTCAAAGCTTTTGCATTCCACGTCAAAAAACCGCGTCAGCGGCGACACTCCGTCCGCATCGTAGGCAAACTTCTGGAATGTCAGCAGGACGTCCAGCGCATCTTCCGGGCATTCCGTATTTTTGTTGACGCCCATCATGCAGGTAAGCTCCGTCAGGATCTCCCCGTCATAGGACGGGACATTAAAAAAGACCGTCTCCGCATCCCTGCCGAACAGCGACAGGTTCTGCGCGAGCCGCCTGTAATCCTCCGCGCCGCACCCGCCGAGCAGGCATTTTCCTGCATGGATGGCCTCATAGGAGCCAAAAAAGCCCCCGTCGCTGCCGCAGCTTTCCCGCAGCCCGCCTATGAGCCGCTCCAGCTCCCCATCTCCCGTTTCCGGCAGGCAGTAAGCCTCCATCCAGTCAAGGGCCGTCTCGTTTTCAAAAATCTGTTTCCCCGTTTTTTCCTGTGCGCCCGCCAGCGCCTCCAAAAAACGCTTTAAATCCCCATATCCGTTTTCCGTATCCAGGCCCGCCGCCTGCAGATCCGACTTTAACCCGTATAACACCGGCGTGTTCATCAGCAGCGGGACGGCGTACTGTTTCCCATCCAGCCGCCCCGCCTCCAGCGTGCCTGCGACATATTCCAGGCCTAACCCTTTCCCGCTGCCCGTCGCGTCCCCAATCTCCAGCAGCGCGCCGGACTCCGCCAGCTCCAACGGGTTTACGCCGGCCGCCTTATCCATGAAAATAATGTCCGGCCCGCCGCCGCCTCCAATTCCGTCAGCAGGGCGGCGCGGAACTGTTCCGCGTTCAGGTAGCTTTTATCCACCAGGTTCCATGTGACTTCCGGCAGGCTTTTTGTGTACTCGCTCCCTAAAAGGTCGCTATGCTTAAAATAGCAGTAATCGCCAGCCAGCCTCCGCACGCTGCATTCATTCTCCGCGTCCACCCATATCGTGATTTCCGTCTCCCCCGCAGTGTCAGTGTCTTCCAGCGCTTCCGTCCCTGGTTCCCCCGCATCTTCTTTTTGGCCGCTCCCCTGTGTGGTTTCTTCCTTCTTTTTATCCGGCCTGGCGCAGCCGGATAACATACCGGCCATGACGGCCGACAGCAACAACCATACGCAGCTTTTTCTCAATGCCATAAAATACCCCTCCCTATTTTATGTCTGTCCAAAAGCCAGAGCTGGGTCGCCATATACTATCATGCCATATGACGACCCATTTCCTTATCAATTAATTAGCGTACTCTACTTCTGCTCTTATATTCTCCTGCACCAATGCCTGTGCATAAGGATTAGTGCCTGAAGAAACACACTGAACCCTGCATGTCTCTGTATTTAAGCAGTTCCATGCTGACTCATAGCATGCCACGCTGTTTGCCTTACGAATCCTTTTTTTTAATTCCCTCATGGATTTCCCCTCCTTTCCTCTTGGACTCGCCCCGGGTGCCGCTGCGGAACAGGCGACTGCCTGCCGCATCCGCCACTTTTACGGGGACGGTTTTATAACATGGCGATCTGCCATATTATCATTACTTACACTCCCTATTCCGACAGGTAGATCTTCACATAATCCTCAAATTTCTGACAGCAGGCGTCATAATCCGACTCCCCGGTATAATATGGCCGCATGTCGTCCATAAACTGCACAATGCTGACGCTGCCCGGAAAAAAACAAATGTCCGGATTTAAAACATACCCCTTATACTCGCTGACCAGCTCCTCCGGAAGCTCACCCATCTCCACTACGGCCATGCCGTCCCGCCTGCTGTCCTCCAGCGCGCGGTCCAGCGCCTTGTCCGCTGTGGCCTTATGCACCGGCGCATAGCTCCATGTCTCCATGATCCGCTCCTGCGTCTCCTCTCCCATAATCAGGCACAGCAGGCGGTACGCGTTTTCCTTATTCGGGCTGTTCGCGCGGATCCCCGCATAGCGCATGACGCGTGAGAGGATCCGCCCCTCACTGTCGCGCAGCGGGATCAGAACCGGCGTCGCCTCCGCGGCAAGCGCGCCCGCGGCGGAATACGCCGCATACATGTTCAGGCCGACATACAGATAGGACTTCCCCTGCGCAATGTCCCGCCCGTACTCAAAGTACAGGTAGGACGACCCGCTCCCGTCGTCAACATTGTCATCCTCATACAGGCTGGCGTATGCCCCGCACGCCTCTTTGAGCATGTCCGCGTCCACATTGACCGTCCCGTCCTTATAATCCAGAAAACCGCCGGTCAGCATATCCGGAAACGCCTGCAGCTGCCCCACCGTCGCCAGTATCCGGTTTTCATGGGGCTCGCCCGCCATTGCCGCCGCGTTTTTCAGGAATGAAAGCGTGTCGGTGAAATCCTCTTTTGTAAACCCCATCCCCTTCAGCCCTTCCTCAGACGCGACCGCCACCATGGCGTCATAGGTCAGCGGCATGACATACTGTCCGCCGTCAAACTTCCCCGCGTCCAGGACCGCCGCCACGTAATCCTCCGCATTCCACGAGCTGTCCGCCGCCAGCAGACCGTCCAACGGCGCAAACGCGCCCGCCTTCATCAGCTTTTCCACGTCATTTGTCCCATAGCAGGACAGGAACAACAGGTCCGGCCCTTCCCCCGCCATGATCTCCGCAGACATTTTTTCTGTCCTTGCAAGCACATCGGACGTCTCAGAATAAGTCTCTATCTGCAGGTCCACATCCGGGTATGCTTCGCGGAACGCATCAATCGCGGGCCCAAACGCCTCCTCCTCAGTGTCGCTGATGCTCAGCCTTAAGCTGTCATTGGTCTGCTCCACTTCATTTTCTTTATCCTCTTTATTTTTTTCATCTGCCCCGGCGACCTGCTCCGCATCCGCATTGCGGCTCCCGCCGCACCCACAGAAAAATACGGCTCCCGCCGCTATGACAACAGCACCCATGTAAAATAATTTCATCTTCTTTTTCATCTTTGTCCCCTCCCTGTTGTTTAACCAATATACCGCATCCATCATTTTTATTTTAACATCTGCCCCCCCCCATTCTGCAATACCTGTTGCAGAATCGGGAAGTTTTTGGCAGAATTGGGAATCTATACCCCTGAATAACTGAATGATCTGTTTTTCCGTATGAAACACAACAATCCGGCATATACTGTCTGCGAGCATAAACATAGTAAATACGGCGGCGGGATTTCTAAACCCTGTTGACTTTTCCGCTCCTTTCTGCTATAGTATGCTCAGTGATCGTGTTGCGGAAACTTGCGAAGCCCGTAACCGGGGGAGAACCTGCGGGTCTCTCCCTCTTTCATTTTAAGGAGAAATGCTATGACTATGCAAAAGACTTTTTCCACTTTTGAGCAGCAAGTTGATTGGCTCTGCAATGAAAAGCGGCTGCTCATTCCTGACAGAGAATATGCAGAAGATATCTTAAAACATATTGGCTATTTCCCTCTAATGGGCGGATACAAGCATTTGTTCCGCATCCCTTTAACCAAAAAATACAAACCCGGAACATCTTTTGAGGAAATCGTTGCCCTCTATGAATTTGACACTGAATTAAGGGAATTGTTCTTTAAATATCTTCTGCAAACAGAAAGATATCTGCGCTCTCTTATGTCTTATTATTTTTCAGAACAATACGGCGAATCGCAAAACGCCTATCTGGACATAAACAATTATAACAACACCAGAAAAAACCATTCTACAGCCGTTCGCCTTATTGCAACTTTGAACCGGGCTGCTTCTGCCAGAGATTATGTATATATCAACTACTACCGTTCCACTTATGGCAATATCCCGCTGTGGGTACTGATAAATGTGCTGACTTTTGGAAACCTGTCAAAAATGTACCAGGTATTTCCCCAATCCCTCCAGTCAAAAGTATGTAAAAACTTCAGCATTATCAACCGGAAACAAATGGAACAGTTTCTTTCCGTACTGACAAAATTTCGGAATGTATGCGCCCATGGAGAACGTCTTTTTACATACCGGACAATCGATAACATCTCTGACCTTCCATTACACAGCAAACTATCCATACCGAAAAAAGGGATTCAATATTTAAACGGAAAGAATGATTTATTTGCTGTTGTTATCGCATTTCGTTACCTGATTTCGGGAAAAGATTTCTGTATTTTCAAAAAACGCCTTGTTCGGCTAATTGATAATACTTCAAGAAAGCTGACCCATATTGATAACGAAGAACTGCTGAAACAAATGGGCTTTCCCTCAAACTGGAAAGACATCACCCGCTATCGTCTCAATTAATAAAGAGAAAATCGGTCACCATACAGGTACGGCGCAATATGTAAATAAACTTTGCCGCATCCCCTACTCTGACAGATAAATCTTAATGTAATCCTCAAACTCCTTCAGGCAGCCGTCATAATCCGCCTCCCCGGCATAAAACGGCTCCATGCATTCTGTAAACTTCTGGATGCTGATATTGTTCAGGAAAAAACAGCGTCCCACATCGGTCAGGCAGCTCTTATATTCTGTGACAAACGCATCGCTCAGCTGTCCGATCGGAATCGATGCATTCTGCATGGCGCGGTCGTCCTCTACGATCTGATCCACCGCCGCATTTATGGCCGCTTTATGGATTGGGCAGTGCCCGATGGAAAATTTCTCCTGCGTTTCCTCGTCCATCAGGATGCGCAGCATATTGTATGCATTCTGTTTATTTTCACTGTTTGCCCGGATGCCCCCATAGCAATGCACCCTTGCGAGCGTATTTCCTTCTTTGTCCCGCAGCGGGATGAGCGTCGGCGTCGCCTCTGACGCAAGCGCGCCTGCCGCGCCCAACGTTTCCGTCAGACTCACTCCCTGGTACACATATGCGTCCTGCCGCGCAATGTCATACCCGATCCCGTAATATGCCAGGTCGCCCTGCGCCGTTTCCCCCTGATCCTCCGCATACATCCTGCTGTACGCCTCGCAGGCCTGCCTCAGAATGTCGCCGTCCACGTTGATCTTTTCGTTTTTATAGTCCAGAAACTGCCCGTCGAGCATTTCCGGAAACGTCCCAAACTGCGCAACATCCCCAAGCACACGCCCCTGCACCCCCTTATCATATATGGATGCGACCTGCTGCATGAAAGACAGGGTATCCTTACAGTCTTCCACAGAAACGCCAACCGCTTCCAGCCCCTCTTCCGACGCCACCATCACAAAGCTGTCAAAATCCAGCGGGAAGATATACTGGCTCCCGTCAAATTTTCCCGCTTCCAGAGCCTCCCGCACGTAATCCGCCCCGCCATTCCAGCTTTCATCCGCCGCAATATACGCGTCCATAGGGGCAAACGCGCCCGCTTTCATCATCTTATAAAGATCGTCAGACGCAAAGCTGGTTAAGAGCAGCAGATCCGGCCCTTCCCCCGCCATGATCTGCGTCTGCTGTTTTGACGCCTGCTGCGCCATCTCACCCATCGGATAAGTTTCAACCTGCAAGTCCACATCCGGATATCGCTCCCGAAATTTGTCAAACGCGACTTTGTACATATCCTCATCGGTCTCCATGATCGTCAGCTTCAGGCTCTTATTCGTCTGCGCGACCTGATCTCCGTTGCCGGCGCTCTCCCCACTGCCTGCGCTGTCCCCGAGATCGGCGGCGTCCCCACCTTTCCTGCCTGCGCTGCCATCGCCGCAGCCACAGAGCATTGCCGCTGCCGCCAGGAAAAGACTGCCCGCCATCCATTGTTTAAATACGATCCTCTTTTTCATATTTCACTGTCTCCCTTCTTCTTGCGCATAATCAAACCATCTGTATTTTTCCGCCAGTTCCTCTGCGGTCTTTTCGGTATTCCACAGATTGGTCAGCATTTCAGACTGCAGGCTGCCCGCTTCACATGGAAGGTTTATAACGTCGTCATCCAGTTCTGTCACCGGGACATACCCTTCTTCTTTTATAAGGGCGGCATATTCCGGAAGCTGCAGGGCCGTAAGCCAGAACGAAAACGCTTCCTCCACACGCTCCGATTTCGCCGACACGAAAAGCATCTGCATATCCACTGCAGGGGAAAGCCGCACAAATGCAAGGTCTTCCTTCTGCTCTTTGGTGAGCGGCAGCGCATCCCCGTCAATCCATGCGGAAAACGCGCTGCTCCCGATATAAGCCCCGACGACGCCGTCCGCAAGCTGCCGCAGGATGTCCTCCGTCGTGGCGTTAAAGCTGTTTCCCACAGGCTTCACCAGCCCTTTGTCACGCCATTCCGTCAGAAAAGAAAGGTATTCCGTCCATCCGGTTTCGGAAAGCTCCCATGCGCCGTCTTCCCGCCGCTTTAACAGCTCCTCCGGCGCAACGGCGAACATGGACATTGCCTTTGCCGTCTCCACATTCCCCAGCATTGCCGCATACGGCTCCCCGTCCTGCGAGAGCGCGTTCAGCTTTTCCAGCCCTTCGGTCAGCCCCTCCATGTCCGCAGGCTCCCATTCCTCCGGCAGCCCCGCCTTTTCCGCCGCGCTGCGGCTGTACCAGACGCCGAAAGTCTCCGCCGCGAGCGGCAGCCCTGTCACCCCGTTTCCATATTGGACGCCGTCCGCAAAATTTTCCGGCAGGGGCGGTGTCTCATCGCGGCGCGCCTCAAACAATGATGAGAAGTCCGCGCTTTTCACGTCCGCTTCCGACACATGCGGGTCCGGCCGCAGGTCGGACGTCTCATAAAACGCCATGTCCGGCGCAAGCCCATATTTATCCATCCGCTGGTAAGAACACGCCCACTCATAGTCATTCATCCGCATGGCCTGCGCCCACACGTCCGCGTTTCCCCGGTTATAGCTCTCCGCCGTTTTTTCAAGCAGCCGGGCGACAGGCGAATCCTGCCCGTCGCCATTTTCCGTATAGCAGACGGACAGCCGCTCCTTCCCGCCCGTCTGCCGCCCGCTGTCCACAGCCCCGCATTCCTGCGCGTAGCAAAAGACAGACGCGGCCTCCTGCGGGTATGAGACCAGTTGTTCCTTCAGCCCGTCCGACAGCCCATGCGTCTGCGCCGCCGCCCACTCCCAGCAGGACTGTTTCACAAAAAGCTCTGAATTATCCGCTATTTCCGTACCGTCATTGTAGCTCGTCACAAGCCGGACCGCGGCCCTTAAGTCCGGCGGCGTCACCTCCCCACTGCCCTGAAAAATCTGCATCACAGCCAGCGCTTCTTCCGGGTGCGCTGTTTTTGCATTCACTCCTGCGGAGCAGGTGATGACGTCCCGGAGCCCGCCGCTGCCATCCGGCGCCGGTATGAATGCCGGGGTCTGCCCTTCCCCGTACAGCGTCAGGTTCCGGCACATCCGCTTGAAGTCCCCCACACCGCACCCGGCAAGCAGGCACTCCCCGCCATCCAGCATCCGGTACGCGCCGTACGCGGTGCGGTCATCCCCGCAGCGCTCCCGCGCCTTTTTCAGCAGCTCCCGCGCCTTTTTTGCCGCCGCGGCGTCCTCCGGCATGTCATAGGCTTCCAGCCAGTCTATGGCCTCCGCATTTTCCAAAACAAGCTTCCCCGTCTTTTCCGCCGCCGCGAGCAGGGCGCTTAAAAACTCCTCCAGCGAGCCGTACATTTCTTCCGTCTCTATCCCCGCTTCTTTTAAATCCTCCTCTATCCCAAAAAAGACCGGGCACTCCATGTATAAAGGGATAACGTACTGCTCCCCGCCGCTTTTCCCCGCCTCCAGGGCGCCTTCCACAAATTCCACGTCCGTATCGCCCCGCCAGACGGTAACGTCCCCAAGCGCCAGCAGCGAGCCGTTTTCCATCAGTTCCCCGGGGCTGACATTGTTATACGTGTCCATATAGATGATGTCCGGCCCGCCGCCTTCCTCCAACGCGGCGGACAGCTCTTTTCTGTACTGCTCCGGCGTCAGGCCGCCCTTATCCACCAGATTCCATTGGATATCCGGGTAATACTGCCGGTACTGCTCCGGTACGGCCTGTTTCCACACTTCATAATTTGCAATCCGCACCCGCAGGTCCGTTTCATTTTCTTCGTCCAGCCAGACGGTAAGTTCCACACCGTCATCTTCTTTCTTCCCCTTTTCTCCCTGCGCGCCTTCCTGCGCCCTGTCATTTTCCGCCATGCTTTCGGGCGCGCCTTCGCGGGCTTCACTTTCCTTTTTTTCTTTCCCCTGTGAACACCCACAGTAGCATGCCGCAAAAAACAGCAGGCAGAAAACGCAAAAAATCTTTTTCACAGCAGTTTTTTCCTTTTTTCCCATAAATAACTCCCTCCCTGTCCTTTCACAGATCTTACTGCGTTTCATCGCTTTTATTTTAACATTCACCGCCCCCCATCCTGCAATGCCTGTTGCAGAATCAGGAATTTTTTGACAGAATTGGAAATTTATTCCAAGATAAGTTATGGCATAACAGGCCGTTTTGCAGGAAAATCCATTAACTGCATGATAACTGATTTTTTTATCCATTTCAACAATTTGGCACAACCTGTCGTCTGGCTGGCACAACCTGTAAATCAGCCCCTGCCCGGCTTGGATAATGACCAAAAAAATCCATCTTCTATTTTCCGGATCACAATAAAAATCATATGATTTTCAGGTTGAGCTTCCAGTCGGATGCGGATAAAATGTTTTATCATAACTGTTTCAGGAAAAAGGGTGTGTTTGCTGAAAACATGAAAAATTTCCCCCAAAAAAACGGCCAAATGGGGCCGCCGCAATCAGGATTCACGCGGCAGCCCCATTTTTTACGTCATGCGGGAATGATAATCGAAAAGAAGAATTCTTTGCCCTTAGCTTCAATGGCATATTCGCCGCCATATTTCTCAATGGCTTTTATCACATTCCCAACGCCCACGCCATGCTCATTCACGTTTGTCGTTTTCGTGGACTTCATCTCGCCATTCTCATATATAACGTCATTTTTAAACGTGTTCTTAACCGCAATGACCGTCAT
>CANQQG010000055.1 GCA_947625875.1 uncultured Lachnospiraceae bacterium | reverse complement strand
TAAATTTCTTTTCCTGCACGATATTCAGTTGTCAAATTTCAGTTGGAATCTCATTCATTGAGATTCCGAGAAGTTATCTCCCGGCTGCGCAGCCCCTTTAAAGCCGCAATATAAAGCAAAAATTCCATCGCGGTAAAATCCGGATAACAGCAAAACCGCTGCGGGAGATACCCCAGATATTTCCGGTAATCCTCGCCGAGCGTCCGGATATCCTTTCCATCCAGAAGAACCGTTCCCGATGCGGGCTTTTGGATATCGCAGAGCAGCCGCATAAGCGTCGTCTTGCCCGCGCCGTTCGCCCCCAACAGCCCATACACGCCGTTTGTCAGCGTAAGGTTTAGATGATCCACTGCCATTTTGTTTCCATAGGTCTTTGTCAGATCACAGATTTTCAATTCCATTTCCGCTTCCCTTCCTGTATTTATATATTTTTTAAACAGGAAGAGCATAGCATCTGTTTTTCAACTTTTTATCAACTTTATCTTTTTTCCTTTGCCTGATTCAGGAATTCCCTTCCGCGCCGCGGCTTTGGAATATGGCCGTCACCTCACAGCCAACCGATTTATTTTTAAGCAGCAGCTCCCCGCCATGGCGTTCGCAGAGCAGCCGACAGATATACAGCCCCACTCCGAAATGCTCCGTCCGGTCCGCCGCTTCCGTAAAATACGGTTCCGCGGCATTTTTTATGCTTTCGCCGGAAAACCCCGGCCCATCATCAGAAACGCTTATCGCCAGCCGCCCGTCCGCCGCAGACGCGCATATTTCTATTTTTGCCGCCGCATACCGGACAGCGTTTGAGATCAGGTTTTCATAAACCTGCATGACAAATTCCATGTCTGCGGCAACCGCTGCGCTTTTTATATGATTATTAAAAATCACTTCCTTTTCATGGCGCGCCGCCATAAGGGCCGCCGTTTCATACAAAGCTTCCGCCAGCGCCGCCGCGTCCATGTTGCAGCATTGCGGCTGCGCTTCTTCCAGCCGCTGCAGGCGGCCCATGCTGTCTGCATATTTTTCCAGCCGCGAAATATGCTTCGCCATCGTCGCGGCTGTCTGCGCCACGTCTGCATCCCCGTTGGACTGCAGCAGCTCCCCGTATCCCTTTAATACGGTAAGCGGCGTCCTGAGGTCATGCGCAAAGGCCGCGTTTAAACGTTTCCGCTCTTCCACCTGCCGCCACATTTCAGAGAAATTATCCGCCAGCGCAGACCGCATGGCCTCAAATGACCGGCAGAGCCGCCCCAGTTCATCGCCGCTGTCATACCCAATGTGAAACTCCAGATTTTTATCCGAAATTTTTTCAGACGCCAGCTCCAGCTCATGCAGCGGTTTTTTAAGTCTGTTTCTATAAAACAGGCCGGCAGCGGCGAGAATCGCGGCCGCCGAATATACAGGCGCGGCAAACATCGGAACGAGATCCAGCAGCGCGGTGAGCCTTTCATCTTTTTCACTCATCGCAAGCGGCTCTTTGCTGATATAGGCTCCCTCTCCCAGACGTTCCCCGTCGGGATTCGTCAGGTAATATTTTTCCCATGTGACCGGATATGCGTTTTTGATCCGCTCAGAAACCCGGTAGCAGGCAGCCCCGGTGGCAATGCTGAGCCCGGCCGCCAGCAGCGCAAAAACCGTAATATAGCCTATGATGCTTTTCCGTAAAGACGGCGTATTGACAAATCGTTTTATGCGATCCATTTATAACCGCACCCCCAGACCGTTTCAATATAAGTCTGACCGCTCAGCGCGGACAGCTTGCCGCGTATCCGCCTGATATGCTCGGCGACAACGCCGCTGTCCCCCTCGCTTTCATATCCCCACACTTTTTCATAAATCCGCTCTTTGTCAAATACCTGCCCCGCATTTTGCGATAATAATGCCACAATATCAAATTCTTTTTTTACCAGCCCGACAGACTGCCCATTGATCAAAACAGCCCGCGCACAGTAGTCAATGGACAGCCCGCCGTAAAATTTCACAGCATGGCTCGCCCGGCGCCGCAGTTCCCTGCGCAGATGCGCTTTGATCCGCGCTTCCAGTTCTGTGAGCGAAAATGGCTTTACAATATAATCGTCCCCGCCGGCGGAGAACCCCTCCACCTTATCGGCGTCCGTAATCCGCGCCGTCAGAAATAAAACAGGCGCGGAGACATGATCCCGGATCCGCCTGCACACTTCATATCCATTGATCCCCGGCATATTGATATCCAGTAAGATCAGATCCGGCTGCCGCTCCACCTGCTTTAACGTTTCTTCCCCATTTGTGGCCGACAGGACAAAATAGCCCCTGCCCTCCAAAAAACCGCGCAGCATGGAAACGATATCCGCTTCATCATCCGCCACCAGGATTCTGGCGGGCGTTTTATTATCTTCCATTGCATTGCTCCTTACTTGTCATGAATCATATCCGCTTTCCTTCCCCTGCCGTCAAAAACTTTATGAGATCTTCCCGTTTGTCGCTTTTATGGAACATGGCCGGTCGAACGCAATGGCTCCGCCATCCACTGTCGTGACGCTTCCGCCAGCCTCCTCCACGATCAGCGCGCCTGCCGCATAATCCCATGGGGAGAGCCGGAGTTCAAAATACAGTTCCGCCCTGCCGCTGGCAATGCTGCACAGATCCAGCGCCGCCGACCCGCTGCGCCGTATATCGAGCGCTTTTGAAAAATAGTCATACGCCATCTGAAAACTCTTTCCGGCAAGCTCCTCATAATAGGGCGACGTCCCAAACAGCACAAGCCCGTTCGCAAGCGGCTCCTCTGACACATGGATCCGCGTTCCGTTGCAGTATGCGCCCTGCCCGCGTTCCGCAGTAAACAGTTCATCCAGATACGGATTGTACACAATGCCAAGCTGCGGCGCCCCATCCACTGTCATGCCAACGGATATGCAGCTGCAATGGTAATCTTTGATAAAATTGGTCGTGCCGTCAATTGGATCCACGATAAATGCCGGGCCATGCGCGATGGAAGCATGGGCATCCTCTTCCTCACCCACAAACGCCGCGTCCGGCACAGCCTCCGTCAGCCTCCGGCGAAGCTCCCGCTGCACCTGCTTATCATAAGCCGTCACAAAATTGGCATGTCCCGCCTTTTCTCCGACCGCCGCCTGTCCGCGGTCGGCAGTCCGCAGGATCGCCCCGCACTCCCAGACCTCCAGCGCAAGCCGGCACAGCGGGCTTCCCGCAATCCGCTCCAATGCCTGTGTCTCACGCTCGAGCCATGGAATCTCCGCCAGTAATTCCCGTTTTTTACCGCACATGGCGGCGTTTAACAGCTTTCGGTTGCTTTCCGCCGCCTCTTTCACGTCCACCCATACCGCCTGAAATTTCATTCCAGCTTCATAAGCATCCAATGCCTGCCGCCCGCTCGCACTGCTTTCCATCCGGCAGACATGATAATAAGAGTCCATCTGAAAGAATGTGCCGTCTCCGCTGGAATCCTCCCAAAACTCCACTGCCGTTCCCACGCATGGGCCAACTGTGACATCGGTATAGCCGGTCTCTTCGCAGATTTCCCTTAAAAGCGCGGCTTCGCGCCCCTCACCTTTCCGGACGCCGCCGCCCGGAAATTTATAATCCCCACAGTTCGTCTTTACCAGCAGGAGCTTTTCCCCGCAAAAGATGACTGCGCGCACTGCTGTGCGGGTGTGCGCCGCGTGTGCGTTCCGGTTTTTGTCAATATTGCCGATCTGGAACATCGCTTTTATAATGCCTCCCTTTTCATTTCTCTGTATTTATATCCAATATGCTATTTGACAGGATAATGATACGATATCCATTCCATTCAGAAATTCCCCGCCAAATTCGGTAAAGGTATGTTTTTCACTCTTTTACCGTACGGAACGCATCCTCTACCGCGGTTTCCATATCATAGTAAATGGTGCGCGCATCCGGTTCAAATTTGCCAACCACCTTATACCGTTTGGCTGCATCCGTATTCTCCGGCATAAGCGCCCGTACAATGGCGATGATATTCTTATTGCCGGTGCTGATTGTATTGATCTGTTCCGCTCTCGGTTTGGAAAACGGAACCGCCTTCGCCTCATTGGCTTTGCAGGCGCGAACAGCGAAAAAATGCTGATCGCTGCTGACGCAGTACTGCACATATGCCGGATAATTCAGATCCTCTAAAACGCGCTTGGAAAACGTAAGGCTGTTGCGATTGATAAAAATATCCGGGGTTGCATTCACGTTGATATCAATAACCTCAAATGTTACATTCTTAAAATCTCTCATAACGGATACCTCCTAATCATCAGATTTTTTTGAAAACGGAATTGTGCGGATAATAGACAAAAACTTCTCCCGCTCATCCGCATCCCAGTCAGGATCTATCAGATAAAACCCTGCTAACCGGCCGGACTTCACCCGGGAAACCACAAATCGCTTCGGAATATCTCGCAGTTTTGTTTTTCTGCCGCTCCATGTTTTTTCACGAAGCAGATCCTGCGCGGCAAGCCATTTCAGTTTTGGAATAATCGCTTCATGCCGTTTTGTCCAATGCCATTGCCTGAGCTCACCACTGTTCTTTTTGGATGCATGTGTGATATAATTCGGGGTAAACGATTTCTGATACAAAACATCGCCGCAATACTTCTCATTTGCAAGAATGCTCCTGACCGTTGCCTCCGGCCAATGTTCCCTGCCTCTGGGCGATGAAATGCCATTGGCCGTCAATGCGTCCGCTATTTCCTGCGGAGATGCGCCGTCCAGAAATTCCTCATAGATATAGCGGACGATTTCCGCCTCGTTCTCATCAATACGCACCGCGCCGGTATAATCGCGGTAAAATCCGAGCGTATTATGGACGGAAAACTTATAGATCCCCTCACTCATGCGATAACGGATACCTGCCTTTATCGCCTCACTCTTAAGCTGCGATTCCAGTTCCGCCAGGGCGGACATGATGGAAATAAGGATTTTACTTTTCCCATCAGAAGTATCCACATTATCTGATTCAAAAAAAACTGTCACAGGCGGCGACAATGCATCCAGCATCTGGAGCGCGCTGAGAATGTCGGCGGCATTCCTGCCAAAACGGGTAATGCTCTTTGTATAGATCACATCCAGTTTTCCCTCCCTGGCATCTTCCAGCATCTCCTGAAAACCCGGACGGTTGGCGGCCTGCGTACCGGAAATGCCTTCGTCCTGATAAATTTTTACCAGTTCATAATCAGGATTTTCCCCAAGCGTTTTTTCAAAATGCCGGATCTGCATTTCAAAACTTCCGATCTGGGCTTCCTCCTGTGTGCTTACGCGCACATATGCGCCTGCGCGCAGAATCTTCTTTTGTCCCAGCGGGCTGTATGTTTTTGTCGGTTCTATGACTGTCACATGGCTGGCTTCCGCCTGTTCCAGATCCCCGCGCAGCTGCGCCTTCACTGCATCGGTTCGACTGGATGCTCTCTTCATGGCACGCGCCTGTTCAATTTTTTCCACATCCAGTTTTTTACCCATGCGCAGCCACCTCCCATTATTTTTAGCATACACGCATTCTCTGGATTAGTCAATTATTTTAATGTTTTTCTATTTATTTTTTCATTATTCATCATATTTTTATCTAAATTTCTGTATTTTCAATTTCTCCTTTTAAATCCAAACAGCCCCGGCGTCTTTTGGACACATGGAACGTAACCGTTCACAGCCTTTGCATCCCTGTGCCGCAAGGCCTGATATGCTCCGCAATAGATTCTTTTCTTCCGTATCTTTTAAAGACTCTCTTATTTCTACCTGCAAAACGCTCATTAAAACACCGATCCTTTACCCTTAACCCTCTCATGAAATCTTCCGTAACTGCTCGCTATGCTCTGCCACAACTTTCTTCAAAACATCTACATCCTGCTTTAAATCTTCCATCTGCCCCAGTTCCATATAAAACCGTTTTGATGTATCCACATAACAAGACTCGATATTTTGCAGACGCGGTATGATATCATTTTCATTCTGCATTTTCAGCGCGCGGATATCCGCTTTCATTCCTGACATTTCACTTTTCATTCCTGAAATTTCATTTTTTATTCCGGAGATTTCATTTTTTATTCCGGAGATTTCATTCTGCATCCCGGAGATTTCACTTTTCATCCCGGAGATTTCACTTCGCATCTCTTTTTTTAATCCGGTTATCTCCCCATGAAGGCTGTTTTCCATTTCTTTCATCTCATCCCGCACTGTCTGATGCAATGTCCCGATTTTCACATCCATCATATTTGATATTTCCAATAATAACTCATTATTTGTCATGCAGATTCCCCCTTTATTTTCTGATTTTTCTTTTTACGATATCTTCTGCAGCCGCTCACTGTGCTCCGCCACGACTTTCTTCAAAACATCTACATCCTGCTTTAAATCCTCCATCTGCCCCAGCTCCATATAAAACCGTTTTGATGTATCCACATAACAAGACTCAATATTTTGCAGGCGCGGTATAATATCATTTTCATTCTGCATTTTCAGTGCGCGGATATCCACCTTCATCTCTGCCATCTCACTTTGCATCTCGCTTTTTAATCCGGTTATCTCCCCATGAAGGCTGTTTTCCATTTCTTTCATCTCATCCCGCATTGTCTGATGCAATGTCCCGATTTTCACATCCATCATATTTGATATTTCCAATAACAACTCATTATTTGTCATGCAGTTTCCCCCTTTATTTTCCGATTTTTCTTTTTACGATATCTTCTGCAGCCGCTCACTGTGCTCCGCCACAACTTTCTTCAAAACCTCTACATCCTGCTTTAAATCCTCCATCTGCCCCAGCTCCATATAAAACCGTTTTGATGTATCCACATAACATGACTCGATATTTTGCAGGCGCGGTATGATATCATTTTCATTCTGTATTTTCAGCGCGCGGATATCCGCCTTCATTCCTGCCATTTCATGCTGCATCCCTACCATTTCATGCTTTATCTCTGCCATCTCACTTTGCAGCTCACTTTTTAATCCGGTTATTTCTCCATGAAAGCTGCTCTCCATTTCTTTCATCTCATCCCGCACTGTCTGATGCAGTGTCCCGATTTTCACATCCATCATATTTGATATTTCCAATAACAACTCATTATTTGTCATGCAGATTCCCCCTTTATTTTCCGATTTTTCTTTTTATGATATCTTCTGCAGCCGCTCACTGTGCTCCGCCACGACTTTCTTCAAAACATCTACATCCTGCTTTAAATCCTCCATCTGCCCCAGTTCCATATAAAACCGTTTTGATGTATCCACATAACATGACTCGATATTTTGCAGATGCGGTATGATATCATTTTCATTCTGCATTTTCAGCGCGCGGATATCCGCCTTCATCCCTGACATTTCGCTTTGCAGATCGCCCTTTATTTCTTTCATCTCATCCCGCACAGACTGATGCAGTGTCCCGATTTTCACATCCATCATATTTGATATTTCCAGTAACAGTTCATTTTCCGTCATACTGATTTCTCCTCATAGCTGTTTTTATTTTAACGCCTGCACAGCGCTTTTATATCCATAAGCCAAATGCAATATGCCCCGGCGTATAAATCTCCTGCCCAAAAATTCTTCCCCAAAAACTGCACACTTATCTTCCACTGCTTATATGATCGTTTTCAAGAACATGAAAATGAAATTTTCAGATATTACAATACGAAATTTCCAAAGATGCCCTGACAGCCCTGCTTTCGCCCAAAACCATCTCTTTTTCCGGCTTGGGGTGAAAACAGTCCCATCAGGCGCACTGACTTTCAAATGGTAAATTGATTCTACAACAGACTGCCATAAATTGTCAAGCTGATTTTTAATTATTCTTCAATCGCCCGGATCAGGTTTATCATTTCGATCGCGCCAAGCGCGCAGTCATACCCTTTATTCCCCGCCTTCGAGCCGGCGCGTTCGATCGCCTGCTCGATATTTTCCGTAGTGAGCACGCCGAACATCACCGGTATATCACTGTTTAACGAAACCGACGCAATGCCCTTTGACACCTCATTGCATACATAATCATAATGCGATGTGCTTCCGCGGATAACCGCGCCAAGGCAGATAACCGCATCGTACTTTCCGCTCTTTGCCATCTTTGACGCGATAAGCGGGATCTCAAACGCCCCCGGCACCCAGGCGATATCAATCTGATCTTCCGCCACATTATGGCGCGTCAGGCCGTCCACCGCCCCTCCGACAAGCTTTGATACAATAAACTCATTAAACCTCGCGGCTACAATTCCGATCCGGATATCTTCCGCTACTACATTCCCTTCAAAAACATGCATTTTCCTGTGCTCCCTTCTTAATTTTCCAATCCCAAACGATGTCCCTGCGCTGCGCAAAACCGCAGGCGTCGGCGGTTTTCCGTACCCGCCTCCCGTCAGTAATCCAGCATATGCCCCATACGGCGCTGCTTTGTTTTCAGATAAAACAGATCGTACGGCGTCGCCTCCATCTGGATCGGCACACGTTCCGTTATCTCCATTCCGTAACCCTCCAGCTGATATACCTTATCCGGATTATTTGTCAAAAGGCGGAACGTCTTTACGCCCAGATCCTTTAAAATCTGCGCCCCGACAAAATACTCCCGCATATCCCCGGCAAAACCAAGCGCAAGGTTCGCTTCCAGCGTATCCATGCCCTGCTCCTGCAGCTCATAAGCGCGCAGTTTATTGATCAGGCCGATTCCGCGCCCCTCCTGCCGCATATATAACAAAATCCCGCGCCCTTCTTTTTCGATCGCCGTCAACGCGGACGCAAGCTGCTGTCCGCAGTCACAGCGCAGGGAGCCAAAGCAGTCCCCCGTCAGGCATTCCGAGTGGACGCGGCAGAGCAGGTCGCGCCCATCGCCAATATCGCCTTTTACGAGCGCGACATGATGCTCCCCATTCAGCTTATTGATATAGCCATACGCTTTAAAATTCCCGTACTTTGTCGGCAACGACGTGACGGCGACGCGCTCCACCAGCTTATCATGCTTTTTCCGGTAATCCTGCAGGGACGCGATCGTAATGAACGCAAGCCCCCATTTTTCAGCGAGTTCCTTCAGGCGCGGCATACGCATCATCGTGCCGTCGTCCTCCATGATCTCACAGCAAAGGCCGCACTCCTTCAGTCCCGCCAGCCGCATCAGATCCACCGTCGCTTCCGTATGGCCGTTGCGTTCCAGTACGCCGTTTTGCTTTGCCAGGAGCGGAAACATATGCCCCGGCCTCCGGAAATCCTCCGGGCGCGCGTCTTCCGCCACACAATGCATCGCCGTCATGCTGCGCTCAACGGCTGAGATCCCCGTCGTCGTCCCGACATAATCAACCGACACCGTAAACGCCGTCTCATGGTTATCCGTATTTTCTGAAACCATCTGCGGGAACTGCAGCTTCTTGCAAAGCTCCCCGCTCATCGGCATACAAATCAGCCCCTTTGCATACGTAGACATAAAGTTCACATTCTCCGTCGTCGCAAACTCCGCGGCGCAGATCAGATCTCCTTCATTTTCCCGGTCTTCATCATCCGTCACAAGAATCACACGCCCGCGGCGCAGCTCCTCCAGCGCCTCTTCCACCGTATTAAAACCCTGCATATCGCCCTTTCCTTCCTAAATAATTCTGAAATTTTTCCATACGCCTGGTCAGCAGGAAAATCCCTTCCAACGGCGCCTCACACAAATCCATGCCGCCCCAGGAAATCTCTCGTAATGCCGCTCTGCCCCGTCTGCTCCGGCCCATGCCCCATAAGGCGTTCCACATATTTTCCGATGATATCGTTTTCTATATTCACCAGAGCGCCCGGCCGTTTTTCCGAGAGAACCGTATGCCCCGCCGTATGCGGGATAATGGACACCCGGAAACAATCCTCGGAAACAGATGCGACCGTAAGGCTGACGCCGTCCAGCGCGACAGAGCCTTTTTCCACAATATAACGGAGCAGTCTCTCCGGCGCGGCGACCGTATACCAGACGGCATTATCGTCCCGCCGGATATCGGCGACCGTACCCGTCCCGTCAATATGCCCCGACACGATATGCCCGCCGAAACGCCCGTCCGCCGCCATTGCGCGCTCAAGGTTTACGTGCGCCCCGGCCGAGAGCTGTGAGAGCGAAGAACGGTTCAGCGTCTCATGCATCACGTCCGCCCAAAACCCGTCCGCCGCCATTGCCGTCACCGTCAGGCAGACGCCGTTGACCGCTATGCTGTCCCCGACTTTGCTTCCCTCCAGCGCCGTTTCCGCCTGAATGTCCAGCACAGCGGAATGCGCGCCGCGCCGCCTGACGGCCCGTACCGTCCCGATCTCTTCTATGATTCCGGTAAACATCCGTCTGACACCTCGCTTTCCAGGCATAAATCGTCCCCGTATCTGCGTATTTCCGTCTTTTTCAGGAAAAACGCCTGCGACGGATCCGCTGCGCCGCGTCCGCCGACCGGCGATTTCGCCGTCCCGCCGCCAAAGATCTTCGGCGCGATAAAACAATACGCCTTTTTTACGATCCCGCACTGAAGCGCAGACCAGTTCAGCTCCGCGCCGCCTTCCAGCAATATCCCGTCAATGCCGCGCGCCCCTAAAACCGCCATCAGCTCTTTTAAATCCACGCGCCCGTCTTTTTCCGGCACAGGCACGCATTCACAGCCGAGCTCCCGCAGCGTTTCCGCCTTTTCCCCCTGCGAAGCCTCCGCCCCGGCAGCAATTAAAAGCGGCGTCTCCCTTGCCGTCTGCACAAGCCGGGAGTCGAGCGGAATCCGCAGGTTCGTATCACAGATGATCCGTATCGGGCTGCGTCCGCCCGGCATCCGGCAGGTCAGGAGCGGATCGTCCGCCAATACCGTCCCAATCCCCGCCATAATGCCCATATACGCATTCCGCAGCTGCTGGACGCCCGCCCGCGCCGCCTCGCCTGTTATCCATTTCGACGCGCCGGTATAACAGGCGATCTTCCCATCCATCGTCATCGCATATTTCATCGCGACATACGGCGTTTTTGTTTTTATATAATGGAAAAACACCGGATTGAGCGCATCGCAGGCTTCTTTGCAGACGCCCCGCACCACCTCAACGCCATGTTCCCGCAAATACTGTATGCCTTTTCCGGCCACGAGCGGATTCGGATCGTCCGAACCGACCACAACCTTTGCTATCCCGTTTTCAACCAATGCCTGCGTGCAGGGCGGCGTTTTCCCATAGTGGCAGCATGGCTCCAGCGTCACATAGGCAGTCGCGCCGCGCGGCGGCTCCTTACAGTCCGCCAGCGCGTTCCGCTCTGCATGAAGCCCGCCATAATGCGCATGGTACCCTTCCCCAATGACCGCGCCGTCTTTTACAATCACCGCGCCGACCAGCGGGTTCGGATTTACATGCCCGATCCCCTTTTTCGCCAGCTCAACCGCCCGCAGCATAAAAGCTTCCTCTCCCATGGCAAGCCCCTCTTTCATCAGACAAATTTTCCGGCGCGCATAAAAAAGGAAGCCGCAAAACATAAGTTTCAAGGCTCCCTTATCATGCAACGCGCAACCCCGCCTTTTTTGCAAGGCGGAATCTCTCCGTTTTCTTCTCCCGTCCGGACTATGACCGTCGGCTTCGGAATCACACCGAATCATGCCTTGCGGCTCGTGGGCTTTAACCACCGGTGGGGATTTCCGCCCCGCCCTGAAGAAATATCTTTCTTTATAATAAGGTATCACAATTAAACAGCGCTTTCAAGTATTTTTTCCATTCCGCTTACTGACATTATGCGGAAAAAACATTCACGCTCTTTCGCATTTCTTCCGACAGCTCCGTAAGCAGCGTCGTCTTGTCGTCCAAACCGCCGATCTGCGCATTGATCGTTTCAATCGAAGACATGATCTGCTGAATGCTTGCCGCGTTTTCCTCCGACAATGCAGCGGAATTCTGCACGATCGCCACCGTATCGGAACGGACATTCTCCAGCTCCTTTGATTTTGAAAGAATATTGTTCATGCCTGCAACCGACTCGTCAATGCCCTCGCTGACGCTCTGGAAAATCTCGCTTGTCTTGCGGATATCCTGCTCCTGCTTCTCTACGACTGTCTTTACATTCTGCATACGTTCCATCGCATGTCCGGAATTTGTGTTCAGGCTCGCGATCATATTTTTAATTTCCTCCGCCGCCTGATTGGACTGCTCGGAAAGCTGCTGGATCTCCGAGGCGACGACCGCGAAACCGCGCCCATGCTCGCCCGCGCGCGCCGCCTCAATGCTTGCGTTCAAAGACAGCAGGTTCGTCTGGGAAGCGATCGCTGTGATCAGTTCTGTCGCCGTACTGATTTTTGCAACCGACTCATTCGTAAGCCCCGTCTGCTCAGACAGGAAGAAAATCGAGCCTTTTACGTTTTCCATGATCTCATTCAATTCATGGAACTGTTCTAACGCCTGTTCGGACACCGCCTTGATCTTCTGCGAAATCTCATTCAGCCGCTGGATCTCCCCGCCGCTGTCCTCAATCATATCCCCCATATGGGAAACATTCCTGCTCGCCTTATCGCTGTCCTGCGCCTGCTCGGAGCAGCTTGCCGACATCGTATGCGCGGAATGCTCCACTTCCATCATGATATTATGCACTTCGCCGGAAACCTTCGACAAATGCTGTGACTGTTCTTCGAGATCCTCGCTGTTTTCCCGGATAACCTGAATAATGCTGTACAGCTTTTCCTTCATATTATGGATCGCCTTGCCGATTTCCCCAATCTCGTCCCTGCGCTGCATTAAATGGGCGTCAACTTCAATGTTCAGGTTCCCCTCCGACATCTCGTCCAAAAGCGTTACGCCCCTGCGGAGCGCGGACGACATTTTATCCACGAGCAGGAAAACAATGAGCGCCATGACAAGCATAACCGCCAGCGCGATCACGATCATGTGCAGCTGCGCACGACGGATAATCGATGTGACCGTCTCCTGCGGCGTGCCGAGGAAAACCATGCCGACGACGTCCTCCGTCCCTTCCTGATAAAACGGTATGTAGCATACGACATATTCTTTCCCCAAAATCTCCACGTTCTTTTTCTGATATGTCTGGCCCTCCCGCAAAACTTTCTGGACTACGTCCTCGGAAGCCTGCGTATTGACCTGCCGTTTCCCGCTCTCATCTACGATGGAAGTAAGGATCCGCGTATCGCCCCAGAAAACCGTCACGTCCATTCCGGTATTGCCCTTGATCTCATCGACAATGTTCGTCGCCTGTGATACGTTCAGCGTATCGCCTTTCCAGAGATTACCTTGTTCATCAATATAGTATTCTCCCTCATTACCTATTTCAAAAATATCCCTGACTGCAAGGGTTGTTGCGCGCATACCTATATAGGTTCGCTGGTATACCGCGTCAGAAATCCTTGCCGTTGACAGCAAAATCATCCCCAGGCCCAGCGCAATAACAGGAAAAACCGACAACAACAGCAGCTTTGTTTTTAACTTCATTATATTTTCCTCCCTAATATGATTTCTTCATATTATCACAAAATATGACATTTTCCCACCTTTTTGTTGCAATTTTCAAAAAATCAAATATAAGATATTCTTTTTCAAAGATACAAATATCTATTTTTCACATATCGACTCTTCTTTTTCACAGGACCAAAAATAACAGCGCAAATCACTGTATTTTCAAAAACAGGCAAAAGAAAAGCGCCTGTCATTTCTGACAGACGCTTTCTTGATCCATGTGGCGCTTCCTTATATTTTAACAATACAAAAAAACACTTTATAACTCATAGGTTTTGTACATCATTGGCATTTCGGCAAATTTATCCACGAAATCCATAATTCGTTTTACCTGACTACGCGCTGTATCCGGCACAAGCAGTTCAAAAGCAATGTATGCGCGCCTGTGCGGAGTATGTGATTTCCCATTTCATATGCCGTATGACCTGTGCATTTCATCAAAGACTTCTTCTGCCGAATAGACCCTGCCATTTTCTATATCGGCAATGCTTTTTGCAATTTCAGCGTCAAGTTCTTCTTTGGTCAATTCTCCCATAGTGTCACTGTACCGTCTTGATTATAGGAAAAATCAGCGTCCGTATCTGATCCCGGATGGACAGCTATGATGACAGCAACCCCAATCACACATACAGCGATTCCCAAAACTGCAGCTGCAAAAAAGCATTATTTTTCGTCCGGTTTTTCCCATAGACTGATAAATAAAAGCTTTCCTATACCCCATGCATCCACTTTATTATTATAAATTTGCAGCTTTCAAAACCGATACATATTCCCGGCGTCATCCACAACCAACCGCTGTGTCCCACAACCAGCCGAATAGCTGCGCACAGAATCAACCGCCAGATCCGATTCCTGTTTCCAGCTGTTCCCGCCATCCGCAGTCGTAAACAGCGCATATCTGACCCTATTCCCTACAATCTTCAATATAAGCGCGCCATCCTGCCTGTCCGCCCCGAAAAAAACAGGCGCATAGCCATCCACATAACTGACCTTTCCGCCAGATTCCACCTCCAGCTTCTCACTGTTCCATGTCCTGCCGCCATCCGTCGTCTTATACAGATAATTGTCCTCCCCATGGTAAGTCACTGCCAGATAGCCTGTTTCAGCATCTGTAAATGAAATCCCCTGCGGATATCCCGTAACGACATCCGTCAGATCGCCTATCATCGAAAAGGTTTCCCCGCCGTCTTCCGTCTCGAACAGGAACTTTGCCATCTGTCCCATTGCCGGCGCAGAGCAACAGAGCAGATATCCCCTGAATTCATCCACAAAATGGATGTACGCGCTTCCAGGATCAAGCGCCGCCGCCCCGTAATCGGCAAATTTTATAACGGTCTGCTTCCATCTCTGTCCCCCGTCCGCCGTATATTCCATAGTCACCCCTCCTGTCCAGGCTCCGTCGTCATCCCCCGGAAAATAAACCACATATGCACGCCGGGCGTCATAAAAATCCGCACCCACAAACCCATCGCTCGACGCAGTGACGCCCGTCACTTTTTTTACGGATGTAAAATTTTCCGCCCCACTGTCAGTAAAAAGCGCCTCATTATCATCCGACAAACCCCAGCCGCAGTCCTCATCAAACATAGCGGCCTGCTTCATTTGAAACGGACTGCTAATCTGCCTGCAGCTGCCTGTTTCTGTTTTCCCGCACCCCAAAACGCTAACAGCAAAAAAACAGACCAGGGCAAAAATTCCATAAAACCGTTTCATCATTTTCCAACGCCTCCTTTTAAGTTTTTATTTCATGATGTCATCATATCATTACCGTTTATCCAACACTTTCACGACTTTTCCGTCCTTCACCGCGATTACGCGGCTGCACCCGCCGGTCAACGCCATATTATGCGTGACGAAAAGAATCGTCTTTCCCATATGCTCGGAAAAGTAACGCAGAAGCCCAACCACCAGCCGGGTATTTTTGCTGTCCAAATTTCCCGTCGGCTCATCTGCCAGAATGATGTCCGGCTGGCTGAGGAGCGCCCGCAGGATTGCAGCCCTCTGCTGCTCCCCTCCGGACAGCTGCATCGGGAATGAATTTTTCTTCTCCTCCAGCTTGAGGTTGGTCAGAAACTTGTCGATCAGGTCTTCCCGGACTTCTTTTTTCTTCAGCTGGAACGGCAGGACGATATTCTCATATACCGTCAGTTCGTTGATCAGATTATAGTCCTGAAAGATGAACCCCACGCGCTTCCGCCGGTACAGAGTACGCTGTTTGTCGTTAAAATCGGAGATCACGTCCCCTGCGACCGTAATCGATCCGCTGCTGACGCGGTCCATTCCACCGATCAGATTTAACAGCGTGGTCTTCCCGCTGCCGGAATCCCCCACGATCCCCACAAACTCCCCTTTGTTGATCTGAATATTGATGTTTTTGAGCACAGGAACCTTGCCGGACTGGCTCTCATAATCCTTGCTCACCTCTTTGATGTCTACCACGATCTCTCTTTCCATGTTGCATCCTCCCGTTCATGCGCCACGCCATCCCCTGACGCTGAATGTTTTACTCTCTGCCGGACCGTATCCGGTCCAGGAACTTCTCCTTCCGGTCCATCCGCCGGTACGCGGCAAGCGGAGCCAGAACCGCCACAGCTACGCCCGTCACAGCAAAGAGCAGGTCAATACGCAGATAAAAGCGGTATGTGATGTAAGGCTCCCGCAGAAGCATGTTGATCGCCGCATATACCCCGAAAACCGCCAGGATGCAGCCCGGGACGAATCCGCCTGCCATATACATAAGCCCCTCCTTCGCCAGATTCCGCTCGATCTCCCGCTGCTCGATCCCCATGCTCTCCAGCACTGCCAGCTCCCTTTTCCTGCTGTAAACGCTCTCCGCCATGCAGTTGATGAAATTCAAGACGCCCATGGCCAACAGGATCGCGCTTAAGATAAAGCCTGCCAGCTTTAACCCTCTGAGGTAGCGTCCCGCCTCTTCCGCCAGCGATTTTGCCGACTTGCAGGCGAGGCCGCCGCTTCCGTCTCCTGTGATCTTCTCTATTGCCTCATCCCATTCCTCATGAAACGCGTCCGCCACGTCGAAGGCATAGAGGTAATAATCGTCCCGCTTTTCCCTGGCCTGCCACTCTGACATGGGAAGATAAACATTGCTCGCACGATATCTTCCCGGAAAACTCAGGGAGTCCGGCAATCCCTCCACAATCGCCATCACCGTATAGGTTCCCACCTCGCCGCTTGCAAACGGGACCGTCACCTCATCGCCGGGCTCGTAGCACGCCGCGTTTTCCGGATTATTATCGCTCAGGATCGGATCCAGCAGGATATACTTTCCCGTCCGGAACTTTTCAAAGTCAATCGTTCCCCTGATCGGTTTAAGCTTCTGCAGCAGCATGGCGTCCAGACCATACGCGCCCGTCCACATCTTGCAGGGTTCACTGTAAGCATCCGCTCCCCAAAGCTTCTCGAAGGACTCCCACTCCTCCTGCGTGGCGGAAAGACAGATATGAGACAGGCTTGCCCCGCCCTCCGCCTCCACGCCGGGCAGTCCCCGGCACGCTTCGGCCTCCTCCTTTGTGAGCCGTTCGTAGGAGACGGGATTCAAGCTCGGGTTCGTAAACACAGGCTCTTTTGCCAGAATGTAATCCGCATCCAAATCCCCCGCTGCATACGACTCCGCATCAAAGCCCGCCGTAACTGCATAAAAGAGATTGGCAATCAAAATGCTCACAGCGATAGAGGCGCATACCTTTAACACCTTGCGCTTATCGCTCCAAAAATGCCTCACCGCAAACTTTTTCAGGCAGTCCCCGTCATCTGCGGTCTTCACCCGCCTGAATTTTCCCATATATCTTTTCATTTCTATGGGCGAGGCATTCCTGGCAAGCCTTATGGGCTTGCGCTCGCTGACTCTCACCGTCAGATAAGAAAACACAAATGCCAGAACAAAAATCCATGCATTGCCGCTTCTTTTGACCTCGATCGACACAAAACCGTTCAGGACGCCAGGCAGGACAGACGCGGAGAAGAAATATCCCGCGAGCAGCGCCGGAACGACGGCCGCCAGAAACAGCAGATTGTTCTGCCTGCGGATCAGCTTCTTAATCTCTTTCCTCGTAATCCCGTTCGTGGACAGCTTCCCGAAGAATCTGGCGTCACCGACCACGGAGAGGTGGAAGATATTGGAGATGAACAGATAGCCCAGCCACATGACCAGAAGAACCAGCGCCAGAAGGGCCGCCCATGTGCCAAAATCCAGGCTGCCAGGCAGGGAAACATCATTTATATAAATCTCCCCTTCCTCCAGGTCAATCTCCTCCTCCATGACCAGCATGGAGGCCAGCCTCCTGACATTTCCGCGCGAGGAGAACATCACTCCTGCCTGCAGATTTGCCTCCACCTCCGGATCCAGTCCGCACTGCTCCCAATACGCACACGCCTTCCCATAAAAATCGTCCGACGCCAGGATCGCATGATAAGGCTGTGAAGCCCTCTTATATACTCCCACTACGGTAAATGTTTCCGTATGCTCCTTTCCATCAAGGTAATGAAACGTCAGATCAATCGGCAAATTCTCCCTGTATGTCAGCCCCCGTTCCCGCAAATATTGATCGGACGTCACGATCTCATTCCCTTGTTCGGGCATCCGTCCCTCTGTGGGATAATACCTCATCCATCGCGCCATTTTCTCTTCAAAGTAAAAAAGCGGTACGAGTCCTGCGCCGGAAGAATCCGGCGTCCTTCCAACCATGACGCCCTTACTCGCCTCCGCCACCCGCGGGTTTGCAAGGATCCGCTCATACTCCTCCTCCGTCACGCTGAGCGCCACATCCGACAGCATGGGGGATGACGCTCTCTCCATCTCCTCCACCGCATCCAATACAAAAAACGATGCGGAAAATACCATGACAAACAGCGCCGTCGTAAAAAAGACCGCCGCGACCACACACAGGCTTTTTCCCTTTTCCCGGACCGCTTTTCGGATTGGTATTTTCCTTAATACACTTACCATGACCTCTCCCCTCCCTGTATTTTATGTGCATCGAGCAGGCTGCTGTTGCGCCTTGCCCTCTTTGCCCCTGCTCCTGCGTCTGAACAGACTTCACTTCTATGCCTTCTTTCCCCGGAACGATCCGAAGCATCAGCGCCACGCCCCCGTAGTCTCCCTCATGTTTTCTACCGCACGTTCGTCGTTTGGCGCTCCAACTGCAGGCGCTGTGTAGACTGTTCTATTTTTATCATTCGTCATCTCCCTCTACAGGCGCTTTCCTTTTGCCGCCTTTATGACCTTCTTTGTGCATGCCTTATGTCTATCATTCTGCTTCTCCTTTGGATTTACGATTTTCCTTTTTTCCATATTCGATACGCATAAAAACATTTTCATGACATATCGCTCCCAGCTATCATATCGTCCTATTTTATAAAATTATAACGCCAATCACATAAGTTCATGGTCTGTATAAGGGGGATACACGATTGCAAAATGCCTTTATACACCTTGAAATAATATCGGCTATTGTTCCGTCCATGCAAAAGCCATAGTTTGTCATCTCCTTATTTCATAATATAGAAAAAACTGTTACAAAGCAAATAACTCTTTCAATTTCTCATTTTTCAAAATTACGCTTGACATTTACTTCCTGTTCATGCTAAGATACACTTGTTTCGGGGGAATGTTCCATTCCCCTATCTATCAAGGTCTTTGGCGCGTCTGCCAATAACCCGGATAAAAACATTGACGCCTGCCAACC
>CANQQG010000054.1 GCA_947625875.1 uncultured Lachnospiraceae bacterium | reverse complement strand
CTACATCAACATACTTGCTAACATCTCTTGGACATGAAATCAATAAATCGTATGCTGTAACATTCTTTCTCGGCATATTTTTACCTCCAATACTATGTTCCTTGGTATCCATTATCTTCAAATCAACTTATCCCTATTCTGTCCATTATAGAGAAACCTTCTAACTTCCATAACCAAATCATCTGGATTATCATCTATTACAACATAATAAACGACATAATTCTCTACATAAATACGATAATAGGGATACTTACGCTCCCTGACAGAATGATATGGTTCAAAAGATTCTGCCACCAGAAAACACTTCATCATAGCCGCTTTTACTTTATCCAATAAGTCATTTGCCGCTTTGGAATTCCTTAGTACCTCAGTAATATAAGTGACATTTTATCAAGATCCTCGTAAAAAAGGGGCAGATAACTAAATCTGTACTTTTTACTGAGCATTGATTTTCCCCCGCAATTTCCCGAAAACCTCTTCGTGGCTCATTCGCATCGTATCCTCTGCCGAAAGTCTGTCCGCTTTATCCAATGCAGCTTCTACCCCATCTGTCAGCCTTGCATATTCCTCCAGGCTGAGTACCACCATTGCGCCATATCCATTTTTCGTCAAATATACAGGTTCCCCTGTATTTACAATTTTCTCTATATCCGGAAACCTATTTCTCAAATCGGAAACTGGTCTAATCTGCAGCATATGTTTCCACTCCTTATCAAAATTTTATCCAAATTATATCATTTACTATATTCTACTCTACTATATCGAAAAAAAGCAACGATTATTACAGATCCTTCTCCCAGTGAAGGGCAACCATCGGCATATCCAAATGGGTTCTTACGGATCAGGTCATCATCCACCGCCATCTGAATATCTGACAGACGAACCTTATCGATACGCATCTTTCCGAACGCTTCTTTTTTCAGGACATTGATAACTGTTTTATCGCCGACAGCCGTATCATAGCGGGCACCGGTTTTCAGAGACACATACTTCTCCATCAGTTCAAGAACCGTATAATTACCGCCATTAGTTACGATATGATCAAATAAATCCGCTTCAATCTGCCTTTCTTCTTCTCTCATCGAAAGTTCCCTCTTTTTCCCTTTCGGCATCGGATCTTCCTACGCTTGATGCATTCCGGCACAGAAAGCCATTTTGAATAATCATCAAGGATGTACCTCACAGGCTTTTTCATATACTTTTCTCCGTCACTTCGTCGGCCACATTTCCACCTCCACAAACTTCATCGTAACTTCTTGCCCCTTCCAGCGTTCTCGCAACATCCAATGCAAACCCCTGCTTTTTTGGCGTCAACACGTATCAGCCACAGCATCATTATAAGAGTCCGGCCGCAGAGTTTCAAGCGTCTGCGCCGCCGGGCGCACGCGAAAAAACGGCACAGCCCGCAGGCTATGCCGTTTCCGCGTATTTCTTTTCGTTTATTTCTTATTTCTTTCTGTCCTTTATAATCGCAAAGACACTCTGCAGCACGATAAAGAAACAAAGCAGGATCGCCGTCAGGATATTCGGCCAGGAGCTTGCCAGTTTCCCGTTCGTCTGCACGATCGAGCGAATCGTCCCGTTAATGAGTACGCCGAAGAACGATCCGATCACGTTCCCGACGCCGCCCGTCAGCAGCGTTCCGCCGATAACGGACGATGCGATCGCGTCCATTTCCAATCCGGTCGCCTGCTGCACACTCGCGGACATCGTGTTCATGCAGTAGCAGATGCCGCCGATGGAGCAGAGGAAGGAACAGAGCAGATAAGCCATCATCTTTGTCCGCGGCACATTCAGGCCCATCATCGTCGCTGACTGCTCGCTTCCGCCGACCGCATAGAGCGAACGGCCAAATTTCGTGTAACGCAGCATCAAGAAGATCAGTATCAGCACAAGGAGCGAAATCACAACGCCGACTCCGATATACGGCATGATGATCTTTCCCTGTTTATTCGCAACGCCGCCAAACGGCAGATAAATACGGTAATTCGCCCAGTTATAAAACGCCTGGCTGATCTCCGGCGTAATGGAGAGCTGATCCGTAGAAATGACCGCCGCCATGCCGCGCGCGAAGAACATCCCCGCCATCGAAACGATAAACGGCTGGATGTGCAGATACCCGACGCAATACCCCTGCACAAGCCCGAAGGCAACGCCGACCAGCAATACGACCACGCACATCATCGGCGCGTTCATGCCCCAGTTTGCCATGCCGTAAGCAAGCATCATACAGTCCAGCGCGATCAGGGAACCGACCGAAATATCAATCCCGCCGGTCAGCATAACGCACGTCATGCCGCAGGCCACGCAGAGCAGCCCGGCATTGCTGCGCAGGATATTTAAAAACGTCTGTAAATTCGTAAACCCTTTGCTTGCATAGGCAATACAGCCGGCCGCATACAAAATGATAAACAATACGATCGTGATCAGGAGCAGCAGCGTATTACTGTTGACCTGAAAACCCTTTTTCCCTTGATTTGCAGTATTTTTCATGCGTTTGCCACTCCTTTCTTAGCGCTTAATTTTTTAAAGAATGCGCGTACAGGAGGCGCCTGGATCGCAACAATGACAATTACGACAATTGCCTTGAACACCGGCGTAACCGCCGCCGAAACACCCATATTGTACATCGTCGTCGTGATCGCCTGGATCGTGTATGCGCCAATGATCGAGCCCGCCAGGTTAAACTTGCCGCCACCGAGGCTGTTTCCGCCAAGCGCTACGGCGAGGATCGCATCCAGCTCATAGTTCAGGCCGATGTTGTTTGAATCGGCGCTCGTGATACGGGACGCCGCCACAATGCCCGCAATGCCCGCGCACAGGCCGCACAGTACATAGCACAGGAAAATGATCCTGCGGGAATTTAAACCGGCGATGCGGCTCGCCTTTTTATTAATGCCGACCGACTGGATATAGAGGCCAAGCGCCGTCTTTTTCAATACCAGCGTCGTCAGCGCCACGCAGACCGCCGCAATAATGATCGGCGTCGGGATGATGCCCACATAACCGCCGATGACGGCAAACGTATCATTCCTGACATACACGATCAGGTCGTTGCAGACAAGAAGCCCGATCGCGCGCGCCGCCGACCACAGAATCAAAGTCGCGACCATCGGCTGTATATTCAGGTTTGCAACTAAAAATCCATTAAATACGCCGCAGACGCAGCCGATCGCAAGGCCGCCGAGCACGCCCACGATCAGCGGCACCGCCAGCTCCGTCGCCTGCGGCGCCGCAGCCCCGGCAAGCATGACGCAGCATACCGACGCGCAGAGGCTCATGACAGAACCGACCGAGATATCCGTCCCTGCCGAAGCGGAGACAACAAGCGTCATGCCGATCGCAAGGATCGCCACCTCGCTGCCGCGGTTTAAGATGTTGATCAGACGACCCTGCAGCATCCCGTTGGTGACGGACACAGAAAAGAAGTTATAAAACGGCGTTCCCTGCGACACGTCATATATGATATTGGCGCAAAGCACCAGAAACATACAAAAAACAGGCAAAAAGAGCTGATTTTTGGTGATATTCTTTACTTTACTCATTTTTTGCACCTCCCGCAATTGCATTCATTACGCGCTCCTGCGTCAGCTCGCCGTCTAATTCGCCCACTTTTTCCCCGTCGCGCAGGACAGCCATACGGTTGCAGGTACGCAGCATTTCCTCGATTTCCGAAGAGATGAACATAATGCTCTTTCCCTCGCTGGCCAGCTGGATAATCAGCTTCTGGATCTCCGTCTTCGTCCCGACGTCGATGCCGCGCGTCGGCTCATCCAGGATCAGGAAATCCGGATCCGTCGCAAGCCAGCGGCCGAGGATCGCTTTTTGCTGGTTCCCGCCGGACAGCTGCGAGATCGGCGTTTCCCGGCTCGCCGTCTTGATCTGGATAATGTCAATATAATGGTCGGCGATCTCCTCCTGCTTTGCGCGGGAAAGCTGATGGAACATGCCGCGTTTTGCCTGTAGCGCCAGGATAATATTTTCCCGGACGGACAGATCGCCGATTATGCCTTCCGCCTTCCTGTCATCCGGCAGCAAACCCATGCCGAAGTTCATCGCGTCAAGCGGCTGATTGATCTTTACCGGCTTGCCCGCCACTTTCAAAGTGCCCGTATGCGCTTTGTCCGCGCCGTAAATCGTGCGCGCCAGCTCACTGCGCCCGGAACCGAGCAGCCCGGTCAGGCCGATCACTTCGCCCTTATGTATGTCCAGATCAAACGGCTTGATCGTCCCATGATGGCTTAAGCCCCTCGCCTCGATCTGGCATGGCGCGTCTTTGTCTAACTGGAAGCCCTCCGGCTTGATCGCGGCCAGATCGTCAAAATCTTTCCCCATCATAGCGGCGACCAGTTTTACCCTCGGCAGGTCCGCTACGGGATATTCCCCTACGAACGTGCCGTTGCGCAATACGGTGATCCGGTCACAGACCGCATATACCTGCTCTAAGAAATGCGTTACAAACACAATGCCTACGCCCTGTGATTTTAACTGGTTCATCATTTTAAACAGTTTTTCCACTTCGCTGTCGTCCAGAGAAGAGGTCGGCTCATCGAGGATCAGCACCTTGCAGTCCATATCGACAGCCCGCGCGATCGCGATCATCTGCTGGATCGCAAGCGAATAATTTTGTATGTTTTCAATATTTTTTTGCAAAAATATGTATCTTTTTTCGCTATTTCGTCTAATTTTGACGGATAGCCCGTCCCATATTTATGCAAAATAGCGCTGATTTTGCTTATTACGAGCGGTAATCCCCGTTAATTTTTACATAGTCATATGACAAGTCACAGCCCCATGCTTTCGCCTGGACATTGCCCTGATTCAAATGTATATTGATAGCAATCTCATCCGCCGCCAGTATCTTTGACGCATATTCCTCCGAAAACGGGATGCCCGCGCCGCCCCTGCACACCTCCAGGACGCCGTTTTCCGAAGCAAGGTCGACGTCCACCTTATCAATGTCAAAATCCGCCTGCGCATAGCCGACCGCGCACAGCACACGCCCCCAGTTCGCGTCTTCCCCGAACATCGCGCATTTTACAAGCGGCGAACGGATCACGCTCTTGGCGACAGTGATCGCCGTTTCGAGATCCGGCGCGCCCGCACAGGTGCATTCCAGCAGCTTTGTCGCGCCCTCGCCGTCCGCCGCGAGCATTTTGGTCATATGCGCCAGCACCAGGTACAGCGCCCGCTTAAAACGCTCATACGCCTCATTCTCCTCTGTGATCTCCGCTCCGCCCGCCGCGCCGTTTGCGAGAATGCACACCATATCATTTGTAGACGTGTCGCCGTCCACGCTCAGGCAGTTGTAGGTCACCTTTACCGTCTCGCTCAGCGCCTTTTGCAGCAGCGGCGCGGACACCGCAAGGTCCGTCGTGACAAAATTCAGCGTCGTCGCCATATTCGGATGGATCATGCCGCTGCCCTTTGCCATGCCGCCCATATGACAGGTTACGCCGTCAATGACAAATTCCACCGCTGTCTCTTTTTTTACCGTATCCGTCGTCATGATCGCCGTCGCGGCCCTTTCATGGTATTCCGCGCGCATATCCGAGGCCAGTTCCTCCATATGCGCCGCGATCGGCTCGATCGGCAGGATCTGCCCGATCACGCCCGTTGACGCCACGATCACTTCCTCCGGGCGGACGCCGAGCCGCTCCGCCGCGAGTGCGCACATCTTTCGCGCTTTTTCCTCCCCGTCCGCGTTGCACGTATTGGCATTTTTACTGTTTGCGATGACGGCATGCGCTTTCCCGCCGGTCAGCTCCAGATTCTTTTTCGTCACAAGTATCGGCGCGCCCTTTACCTTGTTTGTCGTATAAACGGCCGCCGCGCTGCAGAGCCTCTCACTGTAGATGAGCGCAAGGTCGTTTTTTTTCTGTGCGCCCGGCAACGCCTCATTGCCCGCTATTGCCCCCCGCGACGCCTGCACTGTCCCGGTCTCCATCGCCACATCTTTCGGGTTCGCCCGGTCGAGCCCGCAGTAACAGCCGTTTGCAACAAATCCCGCCGCCGCGCACACGCCGCCCTCGATATATTCATATCCCGCTTCTTTTATTGGTGTTATTGGTTTCATTTCTTTTCGCCGCCCCTTCCTAACAAAATTTTTTCTTTTCGATTTATAAAATAACAGTCCGCCTGATACCCGCCATGTTCGTATAAATTTACCGCAATTCCCCGCATACGCGCATCCAGCCTGTGCCACACCGTCTTCCGCTCCCAGGGCAGCCCCTCGATGTATTCCCGCTGCCTGCCGTCCAGACACTGCAGGAGCGCCCTGTCGCACAGGGCAAAATCACAGGAAACATAAGACGCCTCCTCGCCATTCTCCCCGCATTTCTCCTTTAAATACGGCGCAAGCGCCCCATCTGTTTCTTTCTTATAAACGTGGACGTCCCAGCAGATGATTTCATCCTTTCCATCTCCGGCGCTGACGCGTCGGAAACGCACACGCCCATACTTTCCATATTCCTTTACAAAACAGGCGCGCTCCGCCTGTTTCCCGCTCCCCGGCTCCTCAGCAAGCAATATTTTTTTATCCAAAAAATGCTCCCACACCGTTTTCTGCACCCGCGCAAAAGGAACCGGATAGTCTAACCGCTCCATGATCTGCGCCACCGTATATCCCGCATCCGCCAGATGGCGGACAGCCCCGCCGCCGGCCGCTTCATAGACATAATCCGATAACGCGCTCTTAAAATAACTCTGCTCTCTTTCCATTTTCTGCCGCCTTTGCAAAAGCTGCCGGGTTTTCCGCATTTTTCCATGACCGGCGGAAACAGGAAAACTCACCCCTTGTTATGAGACGCCATAACCCGAGGTGAGTTTCCCTTATCACCGCTCTGAAAATTTTGAATTATTTATAATTTACGATCTTGCCAAAATCCGCCTTCAGCGAAGCGCCGCCTACCAGCCCGCCGTCAATATCCGGCTTTGCGAACAGCTCCGCCGCATTTCCTGCATTTACAGAACCGCCGTACTGAATACGGATCGCCTCTGCCGTAGCTTCGTCATACATTTCTTTGATGCAGCTGCGGATTGCGCCGCAGACTTCTTCCGCCTGTTCGGAAGTGGCAGTCTTGCCTGTGCCGATCGCCCAGATCGGCTCATACGCGATCACGATCGACGCCGCCTGCTCTGCCGTCACGCCGACAAGGTCGGATTTGATCTGTGTGCGGATCCAGTCGATCGTAATGCCCATTTCCCGCTGCTCCAAAGTCTCTCCGCAACAGAGGATCGGCGTAAGCCCCGCTTCCAGCGCTTTTTTCACTTTTTTATTTAACAGCGCGTCATCTTCTTTGAAATAATCACGCCTTTCGGAATGTCCGATGATGACATATTTTACGCCTGCGTCCACGAGCATTTCCGCGGAAATCTCCCCTGTGTAAGCGCCTTTTTCCTCAAAATACATATTTTCCGCGCCAACTGCAACATTGGTGCCCTTTACCGCCTCAACGACCGGCACAATGTCAATTGCGGGAACACAGTAAACCACTTCCACGTCGTCGCTTACGACAAGCGGCTTTAACTCTTCCGCCAGTTTTACCGCCTGGCTCGGCGTCATGTTCATTTTCCAGTTTCCGGCTACGATTTTCTTTCTTGCCATTTTATAACATCCTCCGTCTATTTGTCATTTGCCGCTGCAACGCCCGGCAGTTCCTTACCCTCTAAAAATTCAAGGGAAGCGCCGCCGCCTGTGGAAATATGCGTCATCTTATCGCCAAATCCAAGCGTATTGACAGCCGCCGCGGAATCACCGCCGCCAATGATCGTCGTTGCGTCTGTTTCCGCCAGAGCCTTTGCGACTGCGATCGTGCCCGCCGCAAGCGTCGGGTTTTCAAATACGCCCATCGGCCCGTTCCATACAACCGTCTTTGCAGATTTTACAGCGTCTGCAAACAGCTCCTGCGTCTTCGGCCCGATATCGCAGCCCTCTCTGTCAGCCGGCATATCTTCCGAAGCATATACCTCTGTCTCAACCGGCGCGTCGATCGGATTCGGGAAATCTGTGATTGTAACAGCGTCAACCGGAAGCAGCAATTTTTTGCCGAGCTTTTCCGCCTTCGCAAGCATTTCTTTACAATAATCAATCTTGGAATCATCTACCAGGGATTTTCCGATCTCCATGCCCTGCGCTTTTAAGAACGTATAAGCCATGCCGCCGCCGATGATCAGCGTATCGCATTTCTCAAGCAGGTTGCTGATCACGTTTAATTTATCCGCCACTTTCGCGCCGCCGAGAATCGCCACAAACGGACGCACCGGGTTTTCAACCGCGTTTCCGAGGAAATCAATTTCTTTCTGCATCAAATATCCGACAACAGCCGTATCCACAAGCTGCGCCACGCCGACATTCGAGCAGTGCGCCCTGTGCGCCGTGCCAAATGCGTCATTTACAAATACCTCGCACAAAGAAGCCAGATCTTTGCTGAACGCTTCGCCGTTCTTTGTCTCCTCCGCGCGGTAACGCGTATTCTCCAGCAGGATCACATCGCCGTCCTTCATCGCTTCTACGGCAGCTTTTGCGTTCGGGCCCACCACTTCCGGATCCGCCGCAAATTTTACTTCCTGCCCAAGCAGCTCAGACAGCCTCTTTGCCACCGGCGCAAGGGATAATTCCGGCTTCGGCTCTCCCTTTGGCTTGCCAAGATGGGAACACAGAATGACTCTGCCGCCGTCCGCGATTAATTTTTTAATGGTAGGGAGCGCCGCAACGAGACGGTTTTCGTCTGTAATTTTGCCTTCTTTTAACGGCACATTGAAATCGCATCTGCACAGCACTCTTTTACCTGCTACATTGATATCGTCTACTGATTTTTTATTCAAACCCATGTCTGGTTTCCTCCATTTTTTTGATGTTTGCCTTACGCGGCCTGCGCATAAAAGAAAACGGAACCCGGCCCATGATAGACCGGACCCCGCTTCGAGTCTTATGATTCCTGATTTTATGCCAGTTCAGAGAAGTATTTGATCGTACGAACCATCTGAGAGGTATAGGAATTCTCATTGTCATACCAGGAAACTACCTGCACTTCATACTGATCGTCAGAAATCTTGCTTACCATTGTCTGTGTAGCGTCGAACAGAGAACCGAATCTCATGCCTACGATATCAGAAGAAACGATCTCATCTTCATTGTATCCGAAGGATTCATTCGCCGCCGCTTTCATCGCTGCATTGATGCCGTCAACGGTAACGTCTTTCTTATTTACAACTGCCGTCAGGATCGTCGTAGAGCCTGTCGGAGTAGGAACGCGCTGTGCGGAACCGATCAGCTTGCCGTTTAATTCCGGAATAACAAGGCCGATTGCTTTCGCTGCGCCTGTGCTGTTCGGAACGATGTTTACCGCAGCTGCGCGGGAACGTCTCAGATCGCCTTTTCTCTGCGGGCCGTCCAGCGTCATCTGATCGCCGGTGTAAGCATGGATCGTCACCATGATGCCGGACTGGATCGGCGCATATTTATTTAATGCGTCAGCCATAGGCGCAAGACAGTTTGTTGTGCAGGAAGCTGCGGAAATAATCGTATCTTCCGGCTTCAATGTCTGATGGTTTGTATTGTAAACGATGGTAGGAAGGTCATTTCCTGCCGGAGCGGAGATAACGACTTTCCTTGCGCCTGCGTTGATATGGGCCTGCGCTTTCTCTTTGCTCGTATAGAAGCCGGAGCACTCCAGTACAACGTCAACGTTTAATTCGCCCCATGGGCAGTTGTTTGCATCCGGAAATGCGTAGATCTTAATCTCTTTTCCATCAACTGTGATAGAGTCTTCGCCTGCGGACACTTTGTCAGCCAGTTCATATTTGCCCTGTGAAGAGTCATATTTTAACAGGTGGGCAAGCATCTTCGGGCTTGTCAGATCGTTGATCGCCACTACTTCATAACCTTCTGCGCCAAACATCTGCCTGAAAGCAAGACGGCCGATACGGCCAAAACCATTGATTGCAACTTTTACTGCCATGTTTGATTTCCTCCTGAACATACATTAAATTTTTATCATTTTGGATAGTTTCCTTTAAGAGTGTACCCAAGTTATTAACATTTTACCTAATCTTTTCCAAAAATTCAAGAGTGAATTGTGTAACTTTATGAATTTTTTTCTTCCGCCCGTTCCGCCGCCTCACACATTCCTGAAATTTACAAACGTCTCATACACGTCCAGCCTGCCCCAGCCCCATTCGCGGTTCGGGTAATCCCTGAAATTATCACGCGCCGCGCCGCGGATAAAATAATTTTTTATTTTCACCGTCGTAGCCGCGATGTCATTCCGGCGCACGCCCGCCCATTCCAGCATCAGCGCCCCCGCGCCCGCAGTGATCGCCGCCGCAACGCTCGTTCCGGTATCCGTCCCATAACGCCGGTTCCCCACAGGCCCGTAAACGTCTACGGCAGGCGCCACGATATCCGGCTTGATGTTCCCCGTCGCCGTAAATCCGCGCCCGGATTCAAAATAAATGCTGTTGTCCGCCGGATTATACCCGCCCGCCGTAATCGGGAAGGCGGTATCCGCGGGCGCCGTAATCGTCGTATCGGGATTCGGGCGCACAAACGTAACGTCGCCCGAGAGCATGCCGCTCATCGGGAGCCAGATATGGTACGCGCCGCTGATAAAATTTTTCACGCGCACATAAATCACCCAGATCCCATGCACCGGATTTTCAAACCGCATATAAATCAGCTCATTGCTGTCCGTCCCCACCAGCCTGTAATCAACGGACAGCACCGTCTCCTCAAACAGAAAGCGGTACACATCGCGGTAGCGCGGCGTGGACGGCTGCGCCACGAACCGCTCCCCCGTCGGGGACACGACCGTCACCTCATACAGTTCCGGCGCAAGCGACCACAATTCCGCCGCAAAACCATTTACCCCTTCCGAGACATTGATCTCCACCCGTTCCGGCTCCCGGGCGTCTATGATATTCCCAAGAAAATGATGCCGTTTCCCCGCCTCGTTCCCGGCGGCGACCGTCACACAGCGCAGGCGCCGGCTGGCGATCCGGTTCAGCGTCTGCGCCAGCGGCCCGTTTCCCGCCCGGTTCCCCATATTCGTCCCGAGCGCGATGCAAAGCGCAAGCGGCCTGCGCAGCTGCGTGGCAAGCTGTTCCAGATAGACAATGCCCGCCATAATGTCGTTTTCCTGAAAAACCTCTGTTTCGCGCGGGATAAAATAAAAATCCTTCAGATAATCTTTCGCCGGCTTTAACTGCACAAACGCCAGGCTGCATTCCGGCGCGGCGCCGCTGAAATTTTCCTCCATGTCCTCCGAACCGGCGGCGACCGCCGCAAGAAACGTCCCATGACCGTTTTTAAACGGGATCAGCTCCCGCGGATTTTCTGAGCTTAACGCCTCATTGATCTGCTCCCTGCCAAACTCCGTCCCGTAGATAAACCCTTCCGGCGGCATCCCGCTGCGCACATTCTGGTCCCAGATGCGCTCAATCCGCGTGCTGCCGTCCGCGTAGCAGAACAGGGGATTCGTATAGTCAAAATCGGTGTCAATAATGCCAAACAGCACGCCCTGTCCCCGCAGCGCCAGGTTCGGCTGTTCCCGCACGCGCAAAATGCCGCTGCTCTCCAAAGCCGCGTCATCCAGCGGCGCAAAGCAGCGCGGAATCGCATTGTATGTGTAGTCTGTGATATTTAACGGCGGATCCGCATTGGTCAGCCTGTAATACACCACATCATACGCCTCGTCAAGCATTTCCACACAGTACCCTTCTCCCACATATTCGTCCACATCCCGGTGGTCAATGATGAAATCATAATAATCATTTGAGTAAACCTCATTTTCACACTCTGCCATAAAATCCCGCCATACGCATATTCTATCCAATTATATTCCGGCCTGCCCGGAGTTATGCGGGAACAAGTCTGTGCATTCACTCCCGGTTTCAGCGCTGTGCCCTCCCGCAAAAACCTTCCCTTGCCATCCGCCCGCAGCAGGTATATAATAACGGGCAGACAGCAACTTTAAATCGGGGAGGTAAACCATGAAACGTTTCGGACGTATTTTATTTTGTTTTGTACCGCTGCTGCTCGTTATCGCTCTGCAGAACCTGGCCGGCATCCCGCTCTGCGGCATAACGGCGATCGTCACTTTCCTTCAGAATTACCGCACAGGCATTTCTCCGGAGGAACTGCTGCAAAAAATCACATCCCTGTGGACGACAAGCGCATTTACGCTTACCCTGTCCGCATTTTACGCGGTTTCCGCGCTGATCATCTTCGGCGTCTGGTATGCGAAAAAGCTGAAAAACACCGAAGAGGAGATCCCGCTCCGCCATGCGTTCCATCCGCTCATGCTGCCAGCCATGGCACTGCTCGCCGTCGGCCTGCAGTATGTGACGACTTATGTGATGTCTTTTGTCGGCGCGCTGCGCCCCGACTGGATGTCGGATTATGAAACGCTGATCGAATCCGCCGGGTTTACGGATGTATCGTTTCTTCTGGTTCTATATTCCTGCATCATTGCGCCCATATCAGAAGAGCTGATCTTCCGCGGCGTCACGCTCGGCTACGCGAAAAAATGCCTGCCCATCGCCGGCGCGGTCTGCCTGCAGGGCGTATTATTCGGCGTATTCCACATGAATATGATACAGGGCATTTATGCGGCATTCTTAGGGCTGTTCCTCGGATACCTGAAAGAAGAGGGCGGGACTGTCGCCATCTCCATGGCGTTCCATGCATGCTTCAATATCTGCGGCGTATTTTTAAACGGATTCCTGTTCTACGAGCCGGACCAGCCGTTCTTCTTCCTGCTGTGGCTGACGGTCGGCGTGCTCCTGACCTTTGCGGGGATCTTCCTGTTCCAGCACAGCCTTGTGCTGCGCGACCGGAAAATGGAAGGCATATCCTGAAACGCCGCGCCTTTGCCTGCCGGCGGCAGGCTCTGCCACGCAGCAAATGGGCAGGGGAAAAACAATCCCCTGCCCATTTATTTTAATTTTTATGCGAAAGACTTTATCAGGCGTTCCACTTCCCGCGTCTCCGGCATCACCCGCAGCGCCCCTTTCCTGGTCGTAACGATCGAGGCCGCGCCATTGGCAAACGTCAGCATCTCTTTTAATTTCCCTTCATCAAAACCGTCAAGCCCGTATTTTAAAACAAAATGCAGGCAGCTGCCGCCGAACGTATCGCCCGCCCCGGTCGTTTCAATCGTCGTTTCCTGTAAAAACGGAGCCGCCTCCACGCGCAGATCTTTATAATAGGCGCGGCTGCCGTCTTTTCCCAAAGAAAGGAGCACAAGCGGTATTCCATACGCGTCCCGCAGCCTGCGGACGCCCGCGTCAAAATCTTCCTCCCCGGTAAACCACTGGATCTCGTTATCCGAGATCTTCAGGATATCGCACTGCGACAGGCCATACGCCGTCTGTTCCCGGGCTTCCTCCAGGCTCTCCCAGAGCGGCGGCCGCAGGTTCGGGTCAAACGAGATCAGCGCCCCGCCTTCCTTCGCTGCCCGGACAGCCCTGCGGGTAGCCCGCCTTACACCCTCATGCGTCATGGACAATGTCCCGAAATGAAAAATACGGGTATCCTTCAGCAATTCCTCCGGAATCTCATCTTCCCTTAACATCATATCCGCGCCGGGATTCCGGTAAAAAGAAAAATCTCTGTCCCCGCCCGGAAGCGTCTGCACAAATGCGAGCGTTGTGCGGACCGTCTCATCCATGAGCAGGCGCGACGTGTCAATCCCGACTTCCTCCAATGCGGCTTTTAACCGTTTCCCGAAGACGTCCCGCCCCACTTTTCCGATAAACGCCGTCTTTCTCCCGGCCCTTGCCAGCATGGACAGCACATTGCATGGCGCGCCGCCCGGATTTGCCTCATAGACCGGATTGCCCTGCCCGCTGGTCCCGTTTTCGGTAAAGTCAATCAGCAGTTCCCCCAGCGCCGTTACGTCATATTTTTTCATGGCCATTCTCTCCTCTTAAACCAGGTCATATTTCACAATGTCCATACGCACATTCCCTTCCGCCAGGAATGAAATGCCGTCCGCATCCTGCTCGGTATATATGATTGCCGTCATCACCTGTTCCCCGTCGTTGATAAAAATCTCCGCGCTGAACCGGTCCAGGATCATCCGCAGCTTCAGCTTCCCGTCCGCGCTGTTCGCCAGGCTGCGCCGCTGGTGTATGATCGCCCGCCGCGACCCGGAAAACTTCCGGTCGATTTTCAGCATGGAATCCTGCGGGTGGAAACTGAATGACGTCCGGAAACGGTCGTTCTGCGCAAATCGAACCGCAAACTTCCGATAGATATCCTCTCCGTCTTCCGGCGCGACCGAAATCTCAATATCCGCCATCCGGCCTTTTATGCCTTCAAGCGTCAGCTCCCCGGAAAAAGCGACGTCCGTATATGCCCTCTTATTGCGCCGCATCCGCTCCAATTCCCTGACCGGCCTCTGGTACAATCTCCCGTTTTCCACCGACAGCTCCCGCGGCAGGCTCAGCTGCCCGAACCAGGAGAGCTTCTGCGTCCGGAAATCACAGGTGTCCCAGTTTTGCATCCACCCGACCATAATGCGCCGCCCGTCCGGCGCCAGAACCGTCTGGGACGCATAAAAATCAATCCCGTAGTCAATGGACTGGTCATGCTCCGCTTTAAAAACGCCTTTTTCCTCATCAAACGCGCCGAGCAGGCACAGCGTCCCGTTCCCGTTATGGTATTCAAACCCCGAAGGCAGCATATCCTGCGGGCTCACCAGGAGCGCCCATCTGCCGTCCAGCGCAAAGAAATCCGGGCATTCCCACATCTTGCCGAAGCGTCCGTCATTGGCCGCCAGAACGCTTTTATAATTCCACGCAAAACCGTCCCGGCTGGTAAACAGCAACACCTGCCCGCTGCCGTCCCTGTCACAGTTCCCAACGACACAGCAGTAAGAGCCGTCTTCTTTCCGCCATATCTTCGGATCGCGGAAATTGCTCACGCTGCACCCCTCCGGCAGGTCCGCCCCGGTTATGACCGGATTTTTTTCATATTTCTCATAATCGGTTCCGTCCCCGACCGCAAGGCACTGGTTCTGCGCCTCGCTGGCGCCATTTCCCCTCCCTTGCTTCTGCACTCCGGTGTACATTAAAAGGTGCCTGCCGTCAGGGAGCGTCAGTGCGCTCCCTGAAAAACAGCCGTCCCTGTCATAGCTTTCATCCGGGGCAAGCGCCGCCGGCAGGTACTCCCAGTGCAGCAGGTCGTCACTCACCGCATGTCCCCAGTGCATGGGCCCCCACTGGCAGTCATACGGATGGTATTGGTAAAACATATGGTACTTCCCGCCGTAATATGAAAATCCGTTCGGGTCATTCATCCATCCCGTCCGCGCGGATAAATGAAACGCCGGCCTTTCTTTTTCCGTTATCATCTTTTCTGACGCTTCCTCATATTTACGCGCTTCCCGCAATGTCTGGCTCGTCATGCCAATCTCCTTTCCTATTCCTTCTCGTAATAAGCATCCAGATATTTCTGGAATATTTCCAGCATATCATTTAATCCATAAGAGTCAAGGCTTTTTAGATATTCGTCCCAATCCGCGTCCGTAAACCCGTTCATGATCCAGTCAGACCTTTTCGCATTGATTACCTTTGTAATGTCCGTCTGCAGGTTTGCAAGCTCCTCCGTATCTTCCTGGTCCATAAATACGTTCGGGTAAACATATTTTGTATTCATATCCGGCGTATAATATTTCTCAATCCAGTCCAGGCGGTACTTCGCATCATCCGGACAGGTGACGTATACGTCGTAATATTCATCCAAAACGGCCAGCGGCCCGTTCACGCTCTCAGCCTCCCGCACCTCTACCGGAGAAGCGTCCCCAAGCGGCGCGTGCTTTAACATCTTTTCTCCCTGCGCATTTTCCCCGAGCTCAAAGATATCGAACTCATCGTCCTCGCCATAAGTGCCCCAGTTGTTCTGCGGGGACTGGAACGGATCGTACATCTGGTCGAGCCATGCGCAGACCAGCGCCGGCTTTTCCGCAACCGCCGTCACCACGCAGCGCCCGCGGTCATAGCCGCCCGTAAAGGACCCGTTTTCAGGCGTGACGTTTCTCGTATCCGCTGTCAGTGCCGGAAGCGGAACCCAGCCTTCAAAATCGTCAACAATATTGGCATCGTCCCAGCTGAAGCATACGCCGTAACGGCCGGATTTCCCTTTGGATACATACCGGCAGCAAAATCTGAAAGAAAAAGACCAGCTCATTCGCCCCGTCCACGTCAGCCGCTTCCCGCAGTTCCACCGGAATGCCCTGATAATACGTCCTCGCAATGATCATGTTCCAGACGTTGAACGCCCCCGGAAGGATGACCGCCCACATACTGTTTAAAAGATTCATCTTGCTGATCAGTAAATATGTAGGGATCAGGCCGCCTCCAAAGAACATCGTGATCACAAAGATCACGTTAAAAAATTTCCGTCCGCGGAAATCCGCCCTGGACATCGGGTAAGCCGCCAGCATTGTGACCAGCACAGAGATCACCGTAAATACGAGCGAATAGATCACCGCGTTTTTAAACCCGACCCAGATCTGCTTATTAGAAAGCACGCGCTGGTACGCCGTCAATGTCCATTTGCTGAAATCAAAGGTAATCCCTTTGTTCTGCAAAGTGATCGGATCGATAAAGGACGCCACGATAATGTAACATACGGGCACTACGATCGCGACTACAAACAGCCCGAGCAAAACGAAGCCAACGACCAGCATACTCTTATCCTGCAGGGAATACCTGGAAAACCTGCTTTTCTTTTTTTGCTTTTTCTCTTTTCCTTCCATACCGTATCCCTCCTTCAGAGCCCCTGCCCGTCATTCATCTTTGAGACGATCTTGTTTACAGCGACCAGCAGGATGACATTGATCACCGTATTAAACAGGCCCACCGCTGTTGAAAAGCTGTAATCCCCGTCGATAAGGCCCTTTTTGTAAACATACGTCGAGATGATCTCGGAAGACGCAAGGTTTAAGTCTGTCTGCAGCGCATAGGCTTTTTCAAAACCGATGCTCATGATGTTGCCCGCCTGCATGATAAACTGGATGACGACCGTACTCTTGATCGCCGGCCACTCCACCGCCTTAATCTGCTGCAGGATGTTCGCCCCGTCGATCACCGCCGCTTCCTTCAGCTCCGGGCTGGCATTGGAAAGGGCCGCGGTGTAAATGATGGAGCCCCAGCCCGCCCCCTGCCAGATCCCGCTGGCGATATAGATCGTCCGGAATGCCTGCGGCATCGTCATAAAGTTGATCTGTGTGCCAAGCAGCAGGTTGACCGGGCCTGTCACTGATAAAAGGATCCTCACAATACCGCAGAGGACGATGACCGAGATAAAGTTTGGCATATAAAGCGCAAGCTGTATCTTCTTTTTCACGCCCGTCCGCTCGATCCGGTTCAGCAGAAACGCCAGCAGGATCGGGACCGGAAACCCCCACAGCATCCCAAACACGCTCAGCTTTAAGGTGTTTACCAGATAACTGATAAAGTCCGGCGAAGACAAAAAGCGCTGGAAATGCTGGAAGCCAACCCATTTGCTCCCCAGAATGCCCCTGATCGGATTATACCTTTCAAAAGCGATCAGGATGCCGCCCATCGGAATGTACTTAAAAATAATCGTCAGAGCCAGGGCCGGCAGCAGGAAAAACACATACAGCTGCCAATGCTGCAGCACATACAGCAGACCGTTATGGAATCCCGCGTTTTTCTTTTTTGTTCTTGTACCCATGAACACGTCTCCTTTCTTTTTCACATTTTACATACGCTCTCCCTAATGTTTGTGCATTTGTAAAACATGTTTTGTTTTTGTAACCTTACCATACCACCATTTTCCTGTTTTGTCAACATATATTTGTGCAAATACACAATTTATTTTTTACATACGTAACATTCAAATGTAAAAATCATCTATTTTCTCTTTATTTTCATCAATATTGTTTTTTACATTTGACACATTCATGTTTCCGTATTATAATAAATGCACAATAAAATTTTTACAAATAAGAATCTACTTTATCCAGAAAGGAAGTGACAGTTCATGTCTGAACGCGTTACGATTCAAGATATCGCAGACGAGCTTGGTTTTTCGCGGAACACCGTCTCCAAAGCGATCAATAACACCGGCGTCCTTGCCGACGCCACAAGGGAAAAAGTCCTCAAAAAAGCGGTGGAAATGGGTTACAAACAATTTTCCTATGTAAATATCTCCAGTCTCGATACGCCGGATCCCGCTCCCGCCCCGTCAGCGAAGCGGGAGATCGCCCTGTTTACTTACAACTCCATCGGAAACTCTCATTTCGCCTCCACGATGCTGGACAAATTCCAGCGGGAGCTTTCCATCGCCGGATACAGCTTCACCGTACACCGGCTCCATGACAGGGAGATCGAACAGCTTGCGCTGCCGCCCTCCTACGCCGGAGAACGTACGGCAGGGATCATCTGCATCGAGATGTTTAACCGGAATTACTGCTCCATGCTCTGCGCCCTCGATACGCCGGTCCTTTTTGTGGATTCGCCGGTCTACGGCACGTCCGATCCGCTGAAGGCCGACCATCTTTATATGGATAACCAGTCCAATATCCACCGTTTTGTACGGGAGATGGCCCGCCGCGGGAAAAAAAGGATCGGCTTTATCGGGGACACCATGTATTGCCAGTCATTTTTTGAGCGCTTTATGGGATATCGGGACGCGATGTACCTCTCCGGCCTGCCCTGCCCGGAAGACTGCTGCATTACGGGCAATAAGGCAAACGCCAAACGTCCCGGCTACGAAGAATACCGGGAGTATTTAACGGAAAAGATCCAGACGCTCGACAAACTCCCCGACGTATTCATCTGCGCAAATGATTTTATTGCGATAGACACTTTAACGGCATTTAAAAAGCTGGGGATTTCCGTACCGAAAGACGTATACCTGTGCGGCTTTGACGACTCCCCCGAGTCGAGGGTGACGACGCCCTCCCTGACCACCATACACATCCACAGCCAGATCATGGGGGTTTCGGCGGTGTACCTGCTCCTGTCACGCATCAAAGAGCCGTCCCTGAATTTCCGCACTGTCCATACGGAAACCAGCCTGATCTACCGGGAATCAACGAACGATTAGAAACGGAGGCGCATTATGAACCACATATTAAATCCGGACAATCCGGTTATGGCTTTTATCACCAGGATCACTTACAGCGTTTACCTGAACCTTTTATGGTTCATCTGCTGCCTGCCGGTCGTCACCATCGGGGCTTCCACAACGGCGCTGTTTTATGTGACGTTAAAAATGGCAAAAAATGAAGAGGGAAATATAACGGCCGCGTTCTTCCGTTCCTTCCGGGAGAATTTCAGACAGGCTTCTGTCATCTGGCTGATCCTGCTGGCTGTCGGGCTTGTACTGGGAGTGGACGGGTATGTC
>CANQQG010000053.1 GCA_947625875.1 uncultured Lachnospiraceae bacterium | reverse complement strand
TTGTGAGCGAAAGTAAAAACAAACATACATTCCCTAGAACAGATTGAAAAAATGTCCTTGACAAGGGGTACAATTTAAATGACGCTCTCATAAAAAAATGGAAAGGGGAATACAGCATGTATAAATCATTAATGGAGCTTATGGCGCCGGAACTTGAGATCGAACGCCAGACCGCGCAAAAAAAAGGTCTTGAGGAAGGCCTCATGAAAGGTCTTATGGAGGGCCGCATGAAAGGCCGCGAGGAAGGCCGTATGGAGGGTCGCGAGGAAGGCCGCGAAGAAGTAAGACGGGAAACCGCTTTTTGGATGTTACGCAAAGGCGTCTTTTCCATTGAGGAGATCGCAGACTGCTGCAACCTGCCGGTTGAAGAATTATATCGGCTAAAGCAAAATGATTGCGGACAATAGGAGACAAAGCAAGACGGGAAATCGGGAAATATTTTCCCGTCTTGCCGCTGGTTTCTTTCTTATTTCTTTTTATCCATAAACTGCGGATCGACAAGATTGATCCGTCTCATATTCTGATAATACTGATTCACCGCTTTATGGCTTGCCTTTACTTCACGAATCTGTTTCCTGACAGAATCAAATTTCTTCACAGCCAGTTCATAGTTCCGTTTTTCCTGCGCCTGGATATCGCTGCTCAAAGCCGTTATCTGCCGGATCTGTTCCTGCAGGACAGCGATCTGCGGCTTATGCGCCTCTTTATGATCTGACAATTCGCCGCGCACACGCTGATATACCTCATCAAATCCCTGATCCAGCATCTCCAGCTGTTCAACAAGCCTGCCTTTCTTCTGTACATTTTTTTCGAACTCTTCCGGCGTCAGGTTCTCATCCGCCAAAAGCAGCTTTTGTTCCTTATTCATTTCCTGAATCTTTTGTAAGGTATCCAGCTTTTTTTTCAAACTCTGGATCAAAATCTCAATATATTCTTCCTGCATTCCGCACCTCATATATTTCAGTTGCTGCCAATCTGCTGTTTTATTCCTGCTGCGGCGCATTTAAACGCATTACTTCTTTCCATGTATCGCGCATCGTGCGCAGATGCTCCAATACTTCTCCCAATATTTCCGCATCCTTTTGGATATTCGCCTGCACCAGCCGCTGATGCAGATATGAATACACATTATCAAAATCTTTTGCTATCGGATATTTATGATCCAGCGTCGACTGAAATTCTTCAATGATCTTTTCTACTTTTACGATATTGACATGCGCTTTCTGCACGTCATTTTCTTTGATTGCCGCAATCGCCATATTGCAGAACTTTATTGCCCCATCATACAACAGCAATGTCAGTTCCCCTTTCGACGCCGTCATGATCTTGTTATTTGCATATGCAGCATAAGCGTTATTTTTTAACATCCTTGTCCTCCATAACGTCTGTAAAATACCGTAATTATCCAACTGCTGCCCGGTTGCGAAACAGTCCCGAAAACAACTGTCTGCAGACAGTTTATAAATCCAGAGATAGCTGCCCGCAGACACGGGCAGCTATTTCGTTCCGTTTAACCGAAAAGGCTTGATAAAGAAGATGTCTGGCTCTGCAGCTTCGCCAGCGCGGTCTCCATCTTGGAGAATTTCTGATAATAATTATCCTCAATCTCCTGCATCTTCTTTTCCCATGCGCTGATCGTCTTGGTATAGTCACTATACTGTATGGCCATCTCTTTATCATTGTATACTTTATACATACTGCTGAGTTCTGTCCTCGTACTCAGCTTTTTATCCAGATTATCATAGATAGATCCGGCAAACTTTTTCATCAGTTCTATGACCAGATCCGGATCTTCTTCAATCATTGCCCGGAGTTCATCCTTTTTCTCAGCCGTATCCTCGTCATCCGCATCTCCATCTATATGCAACTCATTCCGCTTATCCGCCTCTACCTCAAAATATCCCAGCGTGCCGATGCCAAGGCTGGAAAGGCTGAACTGCTTGCCTGCATTCTCACCATGCTTCCCTATCGCAGTTGCGGAAAGAAATCCGGTCGTAAGTGAACTTATGATACTGCTCAGCGTACTGTCGCGGCGGAGCAGGGAGCCCTTGATCTTATCCTCCCATTTTTCAATCTCCGATTCGCTCATGGCCCCTTTTTCTTCATCTGTAAGCGGCTCATAATCCTTTGCCGAATCCGCATTATACAGCTTTGACATTTCACTGATCAGGCTGTTGTATTCGGACAGGAAATCCTTGATCGTATCGTAAATGCCGTCTACATCCGTCGAGGTTGTAAACGATATCTCTTCTTCTCCGGTTTCCGCCTGCGCTTCGATCTTAAAGCCATTGATATTAAAAACATTTGAATCAGAGAAATATGATACGCCATTCAGCTCAATCCACGCATTATGCGCGTCTGACACCGTAGGATCCCCTGTTCCATCCGTACGGCCATCTTTTTTCATAAGCCCAAGGCCCTGCAGTACGGCATTCCCCTTCTCATTGGAAGCAGACAGATCAAAATTGGCCGAATCACCCGTGTTGGTCGATGAAATATAAAAACGCTGCTGGCCTTTATCATATGTCGCTTTTACATCTGCACCGGATTCATTAATCTGCTTTACAAAATCCTCAATCGTCGTGCTTCCTTTTACAGTAATGTCTTTGCCGCCGATATGGATGGTCGTCTCTTCCCCTTCTCCCAGGCCAAAGGTCGTAAATTTGGTGCCTTCATTATAACCATCCCTTAACCTGCCGCCTGTCAGCATTTTTCCGGTTGCAAGCCTCTTTACTTTTAATTTCTGCGTCCCGTTTACCGCATCACTCTCCGCTGTAACTGTCGCTTTTGTTGAATCGGAAACCGTTACCTTTTTCAGGTTATAAGCGCCGTCCAGCTTCATGTTGCCCGCTTTTTTATAAAATGAAAAGATCTTTGAATTCAGCGACTGCCATGCCTCCTGTTTCCAGGACAGCTTCGTCTGCTCTTTTACATATTTATCGCCCTTGGTCTTATATGCGGACATCAGCTCTGTAATGATCGCTTCGGTGTCCAGACCAGAATTCATACCCGTTATACGAATCATACTTCATTACCTCCTATAATTTTTCATCCACCAGGATACCGGCCATCTCCCATACCTTCTGGATCATGTCAAGCGTTTCCTCCGGCGGGAACTCCTTGATCACATCCTTTGTATCCTTATCCACAATCTTGATCATGATACGGTTTGTTCCTTCATGAATGCCAAATATCGCCTCCGTATTGTTATTCATGTTTTTTTTCAGCTTCTCGACAGCCTCCTGCAGCCGCTTATTGTCCTTGCGCGCGCTCGCGGAACTTTCCGCCGCCTTTTCCCCTTCTGCATCCACACCCGTATCGGACATACCGCTTACCGGCCGGCTCTCGGAAGTTTTTACGGATACCGTTTCCACCGGAACAGTTTCCGGCGTCATCCTCACGCTTTTTTCTGGTTTTTCAGCTTTCGGCGCTGCTGCAGCCGGCTTACTTCCCTGATACGCCGCCGCAGCCATTTGTACATTTTCGATCGCCATATTGGTTCACCTCCCTGTGAATATTCAAAATCGCACTCTGTTATCCCTTATATCGGTATTTTTCGCAAAATACTTAATATCAGAATAATTTTTTCAATGCATCGAGGCTGTCCGCACTGGAAGCTTCCTGATTTTCCTTCTGTATCTGCAGATACACCTCTTTCCGGTAAATCGGCACTTCCCTTGGCGCAGAGACGCCGAGTTTGACCTGGTCGCCGCGGATTTCCAATATTGTCACTTCGATATTGTTATTCAGTACCACTGTTTCGCCTTTTTTTCTGGTCAGCGCCAACATATCTATTCATCCGCCTCCTTACTCTGTTTCAGAAGATCATATATCTTATATTTCACCGGATAATCATCTTCTATGATAATCTGCGCGCCCTCTAAATTTTCCATATTTATGATAAAAGGCGCTTTTAAATTTACAGACATCTGTTCTATTTTTTTCGGGACGGTAATTGTAACCAGCATATAGATATTTTCAGATGAAACATCGCCAAGCCGCCGATACTGCTCCTCGCTTACAATCGGATGATAGAGCGGATCCACCTCCAGCGGATCAATGACCGGCAGTGCAAAAGCCGTATCATCCATGGACTGCAGCCATTTTATCTTACCTTTTTCCCGCTCCTCATCATGGATCAATGCAAATTTCCGCAGATCCGGAAAACCGATAATGCCATCCTTTAACGTGATGATCCTGTCCTCCGCAATATCTATTTTACCAAACAGTCTTGTATCTGCTCTCATTTTATTTTCACAGCGCAAACCCCGCTGCACTCCTTCCCCAGATAATTCTTCTATCACAGATAATCCAGCAATGTCATATTCCCAATCTTTGCCGCCGCCTGCAGCGCAGCCTGATAGGCGACAGACGCCGCTGTATAATTGATCACAAGATCCGACAGATCCTCATCTTCATTTTTGGATTTCAGATCTTTAAAGGTGGATTCCTGAATGCTCATGCGGTTCTTTGTCAGCGATACGCGCGACATCCGGCTGCCCACTTCTGTGATCGTCAGATCCACGTCATCCAGATAATCCTTGAAATTGGTGATATAAGACTTATACGTATCGTGCATATTCTGCGAATAATAGTCCATCTGCGACTTGGCGGCGTCAAGCCAGTTATTCAGCTTCTCTAACTCTTTCTTGTGTTCCTCCCCGTCGTATGCGCCGGAGTCGATTTTTTCTTTGATCGCGTTATATGTCTTTTCCGCCTCAATGACGCGCTGCACCACTTCCGTCAGGTCGTCCATGTCGCGGCGGATATCGGAATTAAAGGCGTCCCGCCCTTCGAGGTTGATCTGCATTTCCTGTCCGCCTGCGATATTGTAAAAAATGCCCTCTACCATCCAGTCGCCGTTTTCATCGTAATTTGTATAGGTAATGTCGCCGGTCGACGTGTGCTTTACGCAGTCAAAATAATTTTCCGGGTGAAGCTCGCCCGCCTCAAAGCCGGTCTTTTTATAGCCGAATGTGAACGATGCTTTCTGCGCGTCCAATGCTCTTGCCACATTATCAGTGAAAATCAGCTCGCCGCTTAAGGCGTCCAGTACGATTGTGTTATCGTCAATGTTGTATTTTTCATTTTCCAGTTCTACTGTATTTGATATTTTGAAAGAAATGGCTGGATCTGAACCACCTATCTTAGCATTCAAAGCGTATCCTGTTGTAGTAATGCCGTCCTCACCCTTCAGTTCTCTTCCCTGTCCTATCGTTGCAATCGTTTCTTCGCCCAATTTAAATGTAGCAGTTTTATTATCAGCACCAATTTCCAATTCTGTTACTGTACCATCCTCTGCCGTAAACGTATATGTACCCGCATTAGGACCTTCCATTGTAATGCCTGCTGCTTTCAGCTCTTCTTCAGTAGGCACTACAATATTTCCATCCTTATCCATCGTAAGCCTGATGCCATTCACCGTAACCGAACCGTCACCGCCCATCTGAATCGACGCCTTTTCTCCACTCTCTGTTTCATATGCAAATTCCAGATTCGCGCTCTTTACGCCTTCTGCATCGTCATCAATCTCCGCATAAGAAAGCCGCACGCGGTTCAGTTCTTTTTCTTTAAAAAGCTCCGGCGCATCTGTTCCGAGCAGCTTATCATCGGAAACATCATCAAAGCCGCCCGTATAATAATTCTTTTTCTCTACATCCTTATACGTAAACCGCTCCTCAATATCATAAGAAGCCTCCTGCGCCTCCCTGGAATCCGTAAACGCAAGCTCCTGGTTCGTCTTATAGCCGGTGAATACCGTCCTGCCCGCATAATCCGAATTTCCCTCGGAATAAACCTGCTCCTGCAGGGCTTTTAATTCCTTCAAGATCGTCTGGCGGTTTTCTGACGTCAGCGGGTCGTTCGTGCCACAGACCACCTGCTCGTAAGCCTTTGTGATCAGATCCTTCATATTCGTCAGCGCCGTTTCCGTCACGTCCATCCACGACTCCGTATCCGGGATATTGTTTTCATAATACTGCGTGATCGTACTCAGCGTACTGCGCAGGCGCAGGGAACGGATCGCAATGATCGGGTTCTCCGACGGTTTTGTAATTTTTTTCTGTGTCGGCATCTGGTTGTTTACACGATCCACGACCGAGCGGTTATAATTGAGGTTTGATTTTGTCCGCTTTACCATCATGGAATTTGTTACTCGCATCATAGCTGTTCCCTCCTTTATACGCCTGTCTGCGTGATCAGGCGGTCATACATCTGATTCATGACCGAAATAATCTTTGACGCCAGATCGTATGCATTCTGGAATTTGATCAGATCCATGCCTTCCTCGTCCTCGTCCACACTGGAAACTGACATCCGGTAGGAATCGATCGTGTTGCTGACGTCCAGATAATTGGAATACAGAATATCCGCCTCCTGCGCGTCCACCGAAATATCCGACGTGATATATTCCAGAAACTGTGTGCCGCCCGAGCCGCGGTATACGACCGTATCGTCCTGGAGCTTCAGCATCTCATCGACCAGCTCCGCCTTGCTCTCATTGATATCCGAGCTTGCGGACACCGATATATGGTTCGGGTCTTTTAAGCTCTTACTGTTTACGGTGACATTTTCCGCCGTCAGGAAATAATAATTCTCCGCTTTCAGATTGGAAGAATATTCCGTAATTTTCCCCGCCGCCTCGTCATCATTCTTTGCATCCGAAAAATCATTGACCGTACCGTTTGCGTACTGCGCCACGATAAACGCGTCCATCGGATTGCCTTCCAGATCCACGCCTTTTTGCTGGATATCGTTCATCTTGCGGCAGATGGAACGCAAAAACTCATTCATCTGCGTCTGGTAATACGGAATGCCGCGCGAATCGATGCCGCGCCCGATGCTCACCCGCTCCCCCGTCTTGCCCGCAAGCGTCGTCAGGTCGCGGTCGGATAACGTAAATTCATACGAATACGTCTTATTTCCATTGTTATCCACCTGAACATACATCTTAAATTCCGAGTAAGTGTAATCTCTGTTCCCAATCGTAATCCTGCCTTCCGGCGGCATATTCATCGCTTCCACCGTCGTAAGGTTCGGATCTTTGATCGTAATGACATTGCCGCTCACATTGGAAAGCACGCCCTGGAAATTCTCGTTGTTATTGCCGTCGCGGATGTCCATGACCGCCTTCAGCTGCCCCGACATGGAATCCGAAGCCGCGTTAAACTCATTTCCGGTCTCCGCCCACACGATATCATACAATCCGTCAATATCATTCTGGTTGATCTTCTCTTCGCGGCTGACGCATTTTAATTCCTGATAAGCGTCGCCGTCCACCAGAAGCTGCCCGCCGACTTTGATGCGGTAATGCGTTGCGCCCGTATCCATCTCCGGATAATTGGAATTTTTGATGTCTATTTCTTCAACCTCGACCGGAACGAGCTGTGACAGCCCGTCGATCAGCAGCGCCCTCTGGTCGCGCAGTTCATTCGCATACGTCCCCTGCACTTCGAGGGTATTGATCTTTGCATTGATGACCGATATTTTTTCCGCGTAGGAATTAATCTGGGATACGAGCGCGCGTATCTCCTGATTGCAGTCCGACTGGATATCCTTCAGATTCTGGGACATATTGTTAAAATATTCCATAAAGGCTTCCGTACTGTTGATAAACTGGTTGCGCTTCTGCTCATCGCCGCCGTCCCCCTTTAAGGATTCCAGCGAGTTGAACATCTCTTTATAGATCGACGTAAAGCCCTTCGTCACGCCCTCGTCCTTAAACAGATTCTGAATCTGCTCCATATAATAAATCTTTTTCTCATACTGTCCCGCAAAGCTGTTGTTCGTCCAGTATTTCACATCATAATACGTGTTCCGCAGCTGCGTGATCGACTCCGCCACAACGCCGCTCCCGAGCGTCCCGTACATATTGTTTCTGAGCGCGCCGTTCGCATAGAGGTTCGTCACCTGCTTGCTGTAACCCGGCGTGTCTGCATTCGCGACATTGTTCGCCGTTGTATTCGTACACGCGGAAAATGCATTCAGCGCGCTTGCGCCTATATTTAAACCGAAAAATGTTGAACTCATCTTTCCACCTCCACTGCCTATGCGCCAAGCCCGGTCACAAGCGCTTCGATCATGTCGCTGACCGTCTGGATATAACGGCTTGAAGCGTTATACGCATTCTGGTATTTGATCATCTTGGTCAATTCTTCTTCTGACGAGACGCCGATCACGCCGTCCCTGCCGTTATCAATCTCACGCACCGCGCCGTCAAGCGATTCCGCCGTCGAATTATACATCTCGCCGATAATCGCGACTTCCCCGATCATCTCCTGGTAATAATCGCTGAAATTATACGCCGTTGAAAAACGCGGGTTGATCGTAAGCGTCTTTTCTTCCCACAATTCGGAAATCTTTGCGCCCAGGTCATAGGCGATCTCATGCTCCGGATTGATATATGGCAGGCTCGTCACCTGTTTTTTCAGGTTTTCATTGATATGCAGCTCGGCGACCGTATACTGTACGGAAGTGTCATAGGTATAGTTATCATTCAATACCCAGAGCGTCTGCCCGCTGATCACCTGTCTTGTATACTTTTCATTATCCTCTTTGTTCCATGGCAGATACGGCTGTGTATTGTCCAAAATTTCCTCTGTAACATTGTCATCTTTCAACTTAAAACGCGTTACCGTCGCGCCATTTTCCATATCATAGATTTTATACGTCTTGCCATTGATCGTCATGCCGACAGAATCGTTATAATCTTCTTCATTATAGATATAATAATCGTTGCCCTCTACATCTGTCACCTTCGTATAACGGTCGCAGCCCGTCCGCGTAAACAGCTCCTGCGGCGGCAGCTTTCCGTCTGCGCCGACATAACAATGCTCCGTATCCAGCACTTTTACATTATGGTATCTTGTATATGTCCCGTCCCCATTATCTACGGTTATGGTATCCTGCACCTTATTCGGCACAAGCAGGTCGTTGATCTGTTTTGCGATGCCATGCACGAGCTGGTCGAACTCCGCCAGCGTATTTTCCATAACGGACAGCCCGGTCGTCGCATCATAGAGATCCGGGTCGATATTATTAATGTCATTATAATTTGTGATCCCCGTCCCGCGCGCCTGCACGAGCGCCTTTAACGATCCGACGTCCGTATTATATTCGGTACAGATCTTTCTGGTAAAATCAAGCACTTCCACATATCTGCCCGCCTCTTCATTGGATAAATGCGGCCAGTACGGCGTGATATAACCCGTCATGCGGTCTGTCTTTTTGCCGATCTCATAATAATTCATCTCGTTTACGAGCGTTTCGCCCTCAAACTGGACTTCCATGACGCCGTTGATATCCTCTGAATAGGAAATGCTGCCGTAGCTGCTGAGCTGGTCGATCAGATAATCCCGCTCATCGCGCTCGTTCATCGCCGTCTCGCGCCCGCCCGCCTCGATCGCAGCCACGCGGTTATTCAGTTCATAGATCCTTTTTGCATAGTCATTGATCGTATCTATATTCTGGGAAATCTGTCCGTTGATATTGCTCTGATAATTCGTAATCCCTTTATAAACGGCATAAGCCCGGCTCACAAAAAGGCTTGCTTTCTGGATCACAAGGTTCTGGTTTACCGTATCGGAAGGATTTTTCGACCACTCCTGAAACGCGTGCCAGAGGCTTTCGCCCTCTTCCGTATCCAGCCCCGGCCCGTTAATGATCTGCTGGAACGCCGTTCCCTCCAATTCATTAAAAAGCGTCTGCACCTCGTCCACCGCTTCAAAGCTTGCCTCATAATAGGAGCGCCGTCCGTTCTCCTGACGGAACGCCTTATCGAGGAAAATATCCCTCGCATGAACCAGCTCGCCAATCGACGTGCCAAGCCCGGTCAGCTTTTTATAACCGTTCTTCGCATAAGAAATATTATTATATTCTACATCACGAAAAACAACCTGCTGCCTTACATACCCTGCGGTAGATAAGTTGGCCAGGTTGTTTGCGACTGTGTTCAGCGCGTCCTGCGACGACCTCACACCTGAACTCCCTACAAAGAGAGAACCCATTCCATTTGCCATAATTGCTCACGCTCCTGTCCATTATTGTTTTGCATCAAACCCGCTGCTCCCAAGAACTTCTCCCGTATTATAGGCGTTCTTATCATAATTGGCCGTCTCCGGCGCAGAACGCATGCTTCGGAACAGAGTCAGGTCAAATTCGACCATGTCCAGAGCCTGTTTCAGCAATATCTGGTTTTGTTCATTTATTTTACGAACTTCCTCTAATGTCGTTTTTAACTGATCTTTTACATTTTGCAATCGTTCCCGCTCTTTTGGCTGGCTGCCGAGCATGTCGATAATCGTCGTCAGAGTGAAATCATCCTCCGGCTTATTCAGGACGACGGCCATATCGTGCATGACCTTCCTCCTGCGGTTGTCAAGATTCTGAATCGTGCTGGCCACGTCCTGTTCTTTATCGACAATTTTCTCCAGCGCGGGAACGTCGGCATTTATAATGACCTGTTTTTTTTCCTTTGACAATACGGCCAGTTTTCCATACTCCTCGTTCTCGCTTGTCAAAACATCGATCAGGTCATCCATCAAACTTGCCACGTTTTATCCTCGCTTTTTCCTACTTTTGTGCTGCATAATAGCTCGCTAACAACTTACTCGCAAAATCTCCAGTATCAACGGCATAGTTCCCAGATTGAATGCTTGATTTAAGCTCTGCTACTTTATCTTCCCTGATATCCGAAGCTGATGCTACTGCCTGTTTTGCGATCTGATAATCTCTGCCTGTTCTCGAAATCTGAACTTCGTCACGCGCCGCAGCGGTTTCCTTCACACTGTTTACTTTGGAAGGCTTTGCCGTCTTATATAATGCAGCAACCTGATTATAAGCATCTATACGCATAGCAGACATCTCCTTTCCTGTCCTTTCATCCTGTCATTTTGCTTTTTCTCATCCCTGAAAGCAAAATCAAAGCTTTTTGTCTTTTATGAAAGCTTTCTATCTTGTTTATCGGACGTTTTGCGGATTATGTTAGCTATTTTTTCGATTTTATGAAAAAATCTTTTTTCAGACAGCGCTGCGGTATATTTCCTCGAGCTCCTTTTTTCCAAGTTTTTTGAAGTTTCCGACTGTGCGCGTTTCCATATATGTGCATTTATAAGCCAGTTCCCTGACCTGTTCTTCGGTCAGTTCATAACCCAGCCCGCGGATATTCGTCGGCATATGAATCGACCGGTAAAAATCCTCCATCGCCGCAATGCCAAGCAGCGCGGTTTTTTCGTCGTCTTCCTGCGGCTCCACGCCCATGACGCGGACGGCAAACTGCGCAAACCGCGACGGTTTTTCTCTGTATACATAGCGCGCCCAGCTTCCCCAGACTGCCGCAAGCCCCGCGCCATGCGCCACGTCAAACATACCGCCAAGCTCATGCTCGATCTGGTGGCATGCCCAGTCGCCGAGCGTCCCGCAGCCGGTCAGCCCGTTATGCGATAAACTCGAAGCCCACATCACCTGCGCCCTCGCATTGTAATTTTGCGGATCAGCGAGCAGCGTGCGCGCGCAGTCCATAACCGTACGCAGCAGCCCTTCCGCAAGGCTGTCGGTCAGCTGCGTGTTATCCTCCAGCGTAAAATACCGCTCCATCGTATGCATCATAATATCCGTACAGCCGCACATCGTCTGGTACTCCGGCAGCGTATACGTAAGCTCCGGGTTCATGACGGCAAATTTACAGCGGCAGTAATCCGAGTTCAGCCCGCGCTTTAACCAGCCGTCTTCGTTCGTGATCACCGAGGAATCGCTCATTTCGCTGCCCGCCGCCGCGATCGTCAACACTGCGCCGACCGGATAGCAGGCTTTCGGCGGCTCTTTTTTCAGGTACAGATCCCAGATGTCTCCCTCATAAGCGAGCCCGTACGCAATCGCCTTGGAAGAGTCGATGACGCTGCCGCCGCCGACTGCAAGGATAAAATCAATGCCCTCTTTCCGGCACAATTCTATGCCCTCATAAACTTTGGACAGGCGCGGGTTCGGGACGACGCCGCCCAGCGTCACATACGCAATCTTTTTTTCGTCCAAAGACGCGCAGATCCGGTCGATCAGGCCCGAGCGTTTCGCGCTCGCGCTGCCGTAATGAATCAAAACCTTTTTGCAGTTCTGTGCGGCGACCAGCTCCCCGGTCCGGCTTTCCGCATTTTTGCCAAATACAATTTTGGTCGGTGTGTAATAATTAAAATTTAACATAATTCTCCTCCTGTTTTATAGCTGTTTCTTTCTAACACATCTATTTTTGTCCTCTCCTGTGTCCCTTCCCTGTCTCTTTATGTCCTTTCCCTGTCTCTTTCCATTGAATTGATATTTATTCCAAAATCCATTGTTTTTGCCTTTTATCATATGATACAGCACAGGCCTTTTTTATTTCCTGAACTTCCCTTGACGCTGTCTTTTTCGACACACCCAGTTCCGCCGCAATGAAATCCATTGTAATTGACCGGTTGCTTTTCATCATATTAAATATTTTCACCTGTCTTTCTGACAGATTTTTATAATCAGCAATGTTTTTTCCCGCACGCGCAATTGGAACGGTCAGCTTAAACACCTCGCCCTCTTCCAAATCCGGTTCACCGCCGGAATAAATCTTTGTATATTTATATAAATTCCGCACTCCGGAACCAAGCGCGTCCGCATATCCAATGTTTAAAAAAACATTTGCCAATATCGGATTTTTCGGATATGGCATAAAATCCTGCAATTCAATTCTCCCAACACGCTGCGCACGATTCCAGTTTTCTGTATATATTTCTTCTTTCCCGATAATCAGTTTGGCAGGAAATGCGCTTGCAAATTCCCTATGCACAAGAAGATTACTCCCAATAACAGATAGCCGCCGTAACGATTGGAAAATGAGCATACTGTTTCAAATACGCTGTTATTCAACCCATTTACGCATTCCTTATACTCAATGGTAAATCCCTCGCCTGCCAACAGCAGCTCTTCTAATTTTTCAGCCGTCATAAATCACCCCGCCTTTCTGTAAATCCAAAATATGCTTCTGCCAATCCGCATAATTACAACGACTTCTCCTCCATAACTTTAAGCACAAATTCCAGCGCCGCCTCCGAAAAGACGCGCCCCGCCTCCATTTTTATCACGTGCTGTATGTACGGGCTCTCCTGCGGGATATCCAGCCCTTCCGGCACGAGCATGACATCCGCCGCCCCCGCCATCGGCAGGTCAAACGCGCTGTCGCCCGCGGCAACCGTACAGTCCACCTGCATGGCGCAGAACAGCTTCTTTTCCAGCCGCCGTATAGCCGCCCCTTTATGCAGCTTCCGCGGGACAGCGTATACCTTGCCGCCGTTTGAAAATACATCGACCAGGTCGGTGTCCAGATATTCCCGCAGGCGGGAAACCGAACGCTGCGGCCTTTTGCTTTTTGTGAATAAAAACAGGCCGCGGATAAAACGAAGCTCAAAATCGCGGTCTGCGTCATCTTGCAGCCACGCTCTGGCGCGTTCCATTTCCGCCCCTGATTCCTTTACGGATATCAGCGATTCCTGATACCATGCGTCATTTTCCACGCCATTTTCAAGCAGCACGCCGCCGTTGCAGACCAGCGCATATGCCGGCGTGCCGACGCCAAGCTGCACCCGCGCGTACTGCTCCGGCGTCCGCGTCGTGACCGGAATAAACATTGCCGATTCCGTAACTTTCTTTAAAAGCGCGCCGGTCTTTTCCGTAATAAACGACACTTCCCTGCCCTCATATAACTCCACGCAGCGCTTTTTGCTCCCAATCTTATGTTTGTGTGAATAAATCAACGTGTTGTCCAGATCTGCATATAATACAACCATATTTCCTCCCCCTTAGGCTCCCCGGTTATGAAAACAGCGGCATAACGCCGCCATTTTCTCTTACCTTTTGTTTACAACCAGCTTCCGCGCCAGATCGACCGGAATCATCGTCGCCGCCAGCAGCACGACCGCGATCCAGCCCTTTATGCCAAACGGCACACAACTGAACATCTGCCCGATCCAGCCAAACACCGGGAACGGGATCAGCCCTGCATTTACGATCACTGCCTGTACCAGAATAATCGCAAAAAACACTTTCAAAAAGCCTGTATTTTCATCCAGCCCCTTAAAAATGCCAAACCCGTCGTCGCGCACATTAAACCCGTTAAACAGCGCGGCAACGATAAACAGCACGAAATAGCCCGTCAGATGCTGTTCCTCATTTTCAAATAATCCCGTAAAAAACGGATGCTTTAAATATACAAAGCTCACCAGCGTCAGCCATGCGCCCATCGTCAGGATCTGCGCCGTCATCTGGCGGCTTACAATACTCTCATCCCTGCGGCGCGGCTTCTCGCTCATATACTTTTTCAGCGCGGGCTCGTTTCCGAGCATAATCGCCCCCAGGCCGTCCATGACAAGGTTCACAAATAAAAGGTGCGTCACCTTCAGCGGCTCCTCCACGCCGAAAAACGGCGCGACCGCGCTGACGATAACCGCTGTAACGTTGATCACAAGCTGGAACTTGCAGAACTTTAAAATATTGTGGTAGATCGTCCTGCCGTACCAGATCGCGTCTTTGATCGATTTGAAATTGTCGTCCAGAATAACGATCTTGCCCGCTTCCTTTGCGGCTTCCGTACCGCTGCCCATCGCAAAGCCTACGTCCGCGCGTTTTAATGCCGGGGAGTCGTTCACGCCGTCGCCCGTCATGCCGACGACCAGATTCATCTCCTGGCACAGGCGCACCATGCGGGATTTATCCGTCGGCAGCGCGCGCGCAATGACGCGGATATCCGGTATGACCTTCTTTACCTCGTCGTCCGACATCTCATTCAGCTGCGCAGAGGATAACGCAATATCCGAATCCCGCTTTAACAGCCCCGCGTCTTTTGCGATAGCGACTGCGGTTTCGAGCCTGTCCCCTGTGATCATGACAACCTGAATGCCCGCGCGCTGCACTTCCTGGATCGCCTCTTTTGCCTCCGGGCGCACATCATCGCGGATGCCGACCAGCCCGATGATTACCAGATCATCCTGAATCGTATTTTCCACAAGCGGTTTTTCCGAATAGCCAAACGCCAGCACACGCATCGCCTTTGACGCAAGCGCGTCGATCTTTTGGTCCAGCGCGGCCTTGTCCATCGGCCGGATATTCCCGTCCGCATCCAGATACCTGCCCGCGCGCGCAAGAAGCCTTTCCGGCGCGCCCTTATAAAACGTCTTCCCCAGGCTTTCTATCCGCGCCTGGCTGAATTTATTTGCGGAGTTAAAGCCCTGCGCCGCCGTTACGGCATGTTCCTTATCTTCGCTCAGCCTCTGGAACGCCGCCTCGCCAAGAAACTTCATCAGCGCCTGGTCCGTCGCATTGCCGCCGATCACCCTGTGCTGCGCGTCAAACATCGACTGCGTATTTTTCCCGATCGCAAAATCAAGCAGCTCTTTGACTTTCCCATGCTTCTCAAGCTCCGGAATCGCGATCGAGCTGCCGTCCGCCGTAAAGAAATCCACGACTTCCAGCATCCCCTTTGTGATCGTGCCGGTTTTATCGCTGAATAAAATATTCAGAGAACCCGCAGTCTCGATCCCCTCCGCCTTCCTTACAAGCACGTTATGATCAAGCATCTTGCTCGTATTCTGCATAAGCACGAGCGAAATCATAAGCGGCAGGCCTTCCGGCACTGCGCAGACAATAATGACGATCGCAAGCGATACCGCTTCCACGATATCCTTAATGACCTGCTCTGCGCCGAGCGCAAAATACGCTGACACGCCGCCATTTGTAATGATAAAATTCGCAAAATACAAAACGGCGATCACAATCGCGCCGATATAGCCAAACGTCGAGATCTGCTTCGCTAAGATCGAAAGCTTTACCTTTAACGGGGAATCCGGCTCTTCTTCCTGCATTTCCTCCGCCATCCTGCCCATCATCGTCTTTAAGCCGACCTTGCGGACGTCTAAAACGCCCTCGCCGTCAAAAACGACTGCGCCGCGGAACAGAGAGTGCGCATCGACAAACGTATCGCCCGTAATATCATCCGCCAGCCGGAAACTTTCCTCCGCCGCCGTTTTCTTACATTCCTCCGCTTCGCCGTTTAACGCGGAATTATCCACGCGCAGCGAACCGTCCACAAGGACGCCGTCCGCCGGGATCTTGTCGCCCGACTGCAGCAGCACCTTATCCCCGACAACGACGTCGTCCACGTCGATGACGGCGACGACGCCGTTCCGGTATGCCTTGCACTGGTCTTTTTTGGTATTTTCTTTCAGCTCCCGATATTTTGTATCGCTTGCGACGCCTGTTTTTGCCGATACGAACGCCACGATGAACACAGCCACGATCGTGCCGAGCGGCTCGTAGATCTCCGCATAGCCAAAGAAAAACATCACGATCATCAACGCCGCGATCGCAAGCAGAATCCGTATCATCGGATCGCTGAACGTTTCTTTAAATTCCTCCCAAAAGGTGGTCGGCTCAGAATCCGGTATCTCATTCGAACCGAACTTCCCACGCGAAGCCTCCGCCTCTTTATCCGTAAGTCCCTGAAACTTCATCGAATAAATGTCCTCCTGTCATCACACATATCTTCCGGCCAGCTCTTTTAAGCCCGGATCGCCTGTCCCCTGCCCGATCGCATTGAACTTCCATTCGCCGTTATGGCGGTAAACCTCGCCAAAGATCATGGCCGTCATATTTGAATAATCATCTGTCAGGCTGTAACGGCACAGTTCATTGTTATTCCTTGCGTCCACAACGCGGATAAACGCATTGCGGATCATGCCGAAATGCTGGTTCCTCTGCACCGCCTGATAGATATTTACGACGATCACGATGCGGTCGTAAGCCTCCGGGACGCGCCCCAACTCAATAATGATCTGCTCGTCGTCCCCGTCGCCCGCGCCGGTCAGGTTGTCGCCCATATGGCGGATCGCGCCCGATTTATGCTGTAGGTTCCCGAAATAAATAATATCCGAGCCGTCCATCAGCCGTCCGTTCTGCAGCGCAAACGCGGAAGCGTCGCAGTCAATCGGCTTTGGCTTTGCAGAAAATAACCCTTTTTTCTTTTGCGCCTCGTCCCATCCAAGTCCGACGACGATTCCCGAAAGCCCGCTGCCGCCCTCTTTTGTCAAACTGACCTTTTGTCCTTTTTGCAAACTTACTGACATTTCCTGTTTTCCTCCCTGATCTGATCTTATCTTACTCTACATCAATCCCATAATTTGCGCATAACGCCGCAAGGCCGCCCTGATAGCCGCTGCCGATCGCGTTAAATTTCCATTCGCCGCCGTTTTTATACAGCTCGCCGAATACAGCCGCCGTCTCGATCGAAAAATCCTCGCCCAGATCATAGCGCAGCAGCTCTTCTCCGTTTTCCTCGTTGTAGATACGGATAAACGCATTGCTCACCTGACCGAAATTCTGCCGCCTTGTCTCCGCTTCGTAAATCGTTACGGTAAACGCGATCTTCGTGATGTCCGAAGGGACTTTTGCCAGATCGATTTTGATCTGCTCATCATCCCCGTCGCCAACGCCCGTACGGTTGTCGCCCTGATGCTGCACGCTGCCGGACGGGTGCGTCAGGTTCCCATAAAACACAAAATCCTCCTGTCTGGAAACCTTTCCCGCGTCCGTCAATAAAAACGCCGCGGTATCCAGATCAAAATCGCCGCCGGTGTCAAACGCATTCACGTCCCATCCAAGCCCTACCACTACCTTTGATAAGCCCGGGTTATCCTTCGTCAGGCTTACTTTCTGTCCTTTTTGTAAACTGATCGGCATCTTTTTTATCCCCCTTTTACGCCACTTCTATTCCATAATGCCCGCACAACGCCGCAAGGCCGCCCTGGAAACCGCTTCCAATGGCGTTAAATTTCCATTCGCCGTTATGCCGGTACAGCTCGCCTACCACAACCGCCGTCTCGATCGAAAAATCCTCGCCCAGGTCGTAACGGATCAGCTCCTGCCCGCTCGCTTCGTCCACAATGCGGATAAACGCATTCGACACCTGGCCGAAATTCTGCCGCCTTGTCTCCGCTTCATAGATCGTTACGGTAAACGCAATCCTTGCCACATTCGCCGGGATTTTTCCCAGATCCACCAAAATCTGCTCGTCGTCCCCGTCGCCCGCGCCGGTCAGGTTGTCGCCCTGATGCTGCACGCTGCCGGACGGATGCTCCAGATTCCCGTAGAATACAAATTCCTTTTCCGTCGGGCACTTCCCGTTCTCACCGACCATAAACGCCGCTGCGTCCAAGTCAAAATCCGCGCCGGAATCAAACGCGTTCACGTCCCATCCAAGCCCCACCATAATGTTTTTCAGGCTCGGATTGCCCTTTGTCAGGTCAACTTTCTGTCCTTTGGATAAACTGATTGGCATAATTCCTCCTCCATTTCCTTTTTTTCGTTTTTTGTTTTTACCGCCTTTGGTCTGGCATATGATACATCCTGTTAAACTCTGTTTTCATGTTTTCAAGACGCTGCTGATCCGCTATGCGCTGCTGCCTTGCATTTTCCTGAATCTGCTTTGTTTCTTCGATCCCATTTACAATCGTTCTCCAGGTTGTTTCCAGTGTTTCCACTTTGATCGAGCTTCCCGACGCCATACGCGCCGTCAGCTTTGACTGCTCCGCCGTATTTCTGGCATTTTTTATGAGCATCTCATTCGTCTTTTCATCCAATGCGGACATCGCATCCGCCTGTATGCGCTGCCGCTTTAACATGATCGCCTGTGCGAGCGCCTGCTTGAACACCGGGAGCGTAATGATAAATGCAGAATTAATTTTTCGCACAAGGTTCATATTTGTGTATTCCATCGTCTTTATCATCGGAATGGACTGCATGGCGACGCTCTCCGCCGTCCGCAGATCCTGTGTGCGCTGTTCCAGCATCATCAGCGCCTGCTGCAGCGTCTGCAGCTCAAACTGGATTGACGCATCGCCTGTCGCCTCCATATCCGCCTTCCGCTGTCCGATATATTCTTCCAGCTCCCGGCAACCCTGCTCGCCTGCGAGGATATATTTTACAAGCTCATGGTAATAATTTACATTTGCCTGAAACATCTGTTCCAGTTTGCGGTTCGACTGCTTAATCTCGGACTCATACTGCTTAAGCTGCACGTAGATCTTATCCACTTCCTCACCCATAGTATGATATTTTGCAAGGATCCTATCCAGCTGTTTTCTTAAATTTCCAAATAATTTCCCAAACAACCCCGGATTTTCGCGCAGCTCGTCGATGTCAAATTTTTCCATGATCTTTGCAAGCGTATTTAACATCGCGCTCGAATCATCCAGCTGCGACATATTCATGCTTTCCAGCACAACGTCCGACGCTTTGGATATCTCCTCCGCCACTTCCGCGCCGAAAGTAACGATCGTCTCCATATCGTCCACCACGATCGTGCTCGTGAGCGCGTCCACTTCCGCAGAATTGACATAAACCTCGTTCATGCGCTGCCTGTCAGCGGCAATATCGTATTTTTCCACAATCTCCGGTTCCGCCGCCGCTCCCGAAACCGCCGTCCTGCCAAAATCCAGTCCCATATTCATGTACCTCTCTTAAAAATCCTGTCGCGCCATGAACGGCGCGCGCCGCCTGCGGTGACAAGCCGGAAATCCGGCGTCTTTAAATCATACAGATAATCCCCGATCTGGTGTTCCTCCATAAAAAAACTGCGGTTAAAATATCTTTCCACCGTCCGGTATCCGGTCGGCACGAAAAATACAATGTCAAAACCGGCCAGATTCAAAAACGCCGCCAGAATCGTATCCTCCAGCGAAATCGGCGTTTCCGCCGTATTAATGTAAATTAGCTTCGGGTTTATCTTTGTAAAGTCAAACTGCTGCAAAAGCCTGAC
>CANQQG010000052.1 GCA_947625875.1 uncultured Lachnospiraceae bacterium | reverse complement strand
GCTTGTTGGGAAGTTTCCCAAACCCTCTATTTTTCCTTTCACTACCTACACCACCGCGCAGGGCGATTTTGCCAAAGAGCAGGGGAAAATTTTTCAGAAACTTCTCTTTGCTCCCTACCACGGGAAAGTTGCGGAAATGCCAAAGTCAGGTAAAAAGAAAAACGCTGCAATCTGCAAAGAACGCAACGCTTCCAAAAACCTATTCACCGCCCAAGGGCCCAACCACCAGCTCAGCTGGTGGAATGGGAAAGCCCCCCTGGGGCAAAACCTTTGCGTTTCCGCCTAAAGGCGGTCTGGCAAACCATTCTTTCTTTACTGGTTGGCCGCTTAAAAGCGGCTCTCTTTTAATTCTCCATCCTATCTCTTTCGTACTGCTCCTGAATATACTTCTTTATCGTCTCTTCATTTACATTACCCACCGTCTCGCAATAATATCCCCTCGCCCAGAAGTGACGGTTCCCTTTCTCTCTATATTCTGGATGCCTGTCAAAAATCATAAGCGCGCTCTTGCCTTTTATCAGTCCTACGGTCTTTGATACGCTCAGCTTAGGCGGGATTGATACATACATATGCACATGATCAGGAAGTGTAGCTGCCTTTATGATCGTTACTCCTTCCATTTTACATACCCTTCCCAAAATCTCTCCCACATCTTTCCTTAACTCCCCAAACATCACTTTTCTGCGATACTTTGGAATAAAAACAATATGATACGTGCAATTATACCGACTATGTGCTAAACTATTATTATCCATATGGACATACCTCCGTTGTCTTTGAAGCGGTTTGCTAGACCCACTTCTATTATACAACGGGGGGATTTTTTTGTACTCCGTTCACCGCCACTTGCATCTGTTATTCCCCCAGCTCAGCTGGGGGATTGATACTGTTTCATTCAATAAGGAACGCAAGATCAATGCGTACCTAAAGAAGTTAAAAGCGCTTGGCTGGGAGGCTCCAGCAGCTGCCGCATAAGCCTGTCAGTTAAGTTCAAAATCAACTTTTTAAGCTTGATAAGGGGCAGTTTGCGCTTTTTTGGCTACCCGGAAGGTTTTGTTTCATAGTAAGGTAATCGATGAGGAAGAGTAGGCTGCCCTGCAGGATACAGTCCGGGCGGCGCTCCGCCAGATCAACGAGCGGCAGTACGAAAAGAGCCGCATCGCAAAAGGCATATCAGCCGGAAATATTCGCAAATACGGTTGGCAGACCTTCCGTGCGCCTTCCAAACGCACCCAGGTAAGAGCCCACTTATAGGAGCAGAGCAAACCACCCGCGCAGCGGGTGGTCTTAACTATGCTCCGCCTTTCCCGTGCCAGGGAAAGGCGAAAGACACTAAGAATTTTTATCCAAGCGTTACCAAAACGTCATATTCCATTTTCCCTTCCTGATACGGAATCAGGTTCCCGTCCGCAGCCTGCCCGTCTACGGTCATAGAGGCCACACCCTTTGACACATGCGCGGAATTATCCACATGGATATGGTAAATGGCGTCGCGGTACTGTCTTTCACAGTCAAAGCCGTCGAGCGTGTGCGGGATACAAGGGTCGATCTGCAGGCCGTCCAGCGTTGGGCGTATGCCCAGGATATGCTGGCTTACGTTCGTAAAAGTCCATGCGGCCGTACCGGTCAGCCAGCTGTTTTTCCCTTCGCCGAAAGAAGGCGCGTCTTTTCCGGCCACCATCTGGCAGTATACATAAGGTTCCGTCCGGTGCACTTCGCTGATCTCCTCCAAATAAGCGGGACAGGTCTTGCGGTAAATGTCAAATGCGCGGTCGCCATGGCCGAGGACAGTCTCCGCAATGCTGACCCACGGGTTGTTATGGCAGAAGATGCCGGCATTTTCTTTATATCCCGGCGGATAAGAAGAAATCTCGCCGAGGTTTAGCTGATATGTCGTATAAGCAGGCTGGAGCAGGACGATGCCGTATTTGGAATCAAGCTTTTCTTCCACGCTCGCAAGCGCTTTTTTGGCAAGCCCTTCCTCTACGCCGATGCCCGCCATGACGCACATGCCCTGCGGCTCAATATAGATCTGGCCCTCTTTGCATTTGCTGCTGCCGACAGGCGCGCCCTGCGCGTCGTAGGCGCGGACAAACCATGCGCCGTCCCAGCCGCTCTCTGTCACCGCCTGGTACATTTTCGCCACTTCCTTCCGAACGTCGGAAGCCTCTTCCGTTTTCCCGAGATGGTTTAAGATATCTGCAAATTCATTTCCATATTTCACATACATGCCGGCGATAAATACGGACTCCGCGATCGGCCCCTCGCTTGGCCCGAACGTCTGGAAGCTCTCGCCCGGCGTGTCCGAAAAACAGTTCAGATTCAGGCAGTCATTCCAGTCGGCGCGTCCGATCTGCGGAAGCCCATGCGGCCCCTTGTGGCTGGTGATATAAGCAAAGCTGCGGCGCAGATGCTCTAATAAAGGCGCGGCTTTTTCCATATCGTTGTCAAAGGCGCACGGCTCGTCCAGAATCGAATAGTCGCCGGTTTCGCGCAGATAAGCGGCCGTTCCCGCAATCAGCCAGAGCGGGTCGTCGTTAAAGCCGCTTCCGATGTCGGAATTGCCTTTTTTCGTGAGCGGCTGGTACTGATGGTACGCGCTGCCGTCTTCAAACTGCGTGTTTGCAATGTCTATGATCCGCTCCCTTGCGCGTTCCGGAATCAGGTGGACGAAACCGAGCAGATCCTGGCAGCTGTCGCGGAAGCCCATGCCGCGTCCGAGCCCGCTCTCATAATAGCTTGCGGAACGGCTCATGTTAAACGTCACCATGCACTGGTACTGGTTCCAGATATTGACCATGCGGTTTAATTTTTCATCCGGACTCTGGATCGTAAAACGTCCGAGCAGCCCGTTCCAGTACGTGTGCAGCGCGTCAAGCGCGGCGTCGACCTGTGCGTCGGTGCGGTAGCGGGAGAGCAGCTCGTCTGCCGGTTTTTTATTAATGACGCCCGGCGCGCTGAATTTTTCCGCAGCCGGATTCTCACAATAGCCAAGCACAAAAATAAACGTGGCTTTTTCTTTTGGCGCGAGCGTGACCTTCAGGTGATGGCTGCCGATCGGCGCCCAGCCATGCGCGATGCTGTTTTCGCTCTTGCCCTCCATTACGCATTCCGGATTGGAAAAGCCGCGGTATGCGCCGCAGAATGCATCGCGGCTCGTGTCAAAGCCGTCAATGTCGCGGTTTACGGAAAATACGGCGTAATGGTTCCTGCGCTCGCGGTATTCCGTTTTATGGTAGATTGTGTTTCCTTCCACTTCGACCTCTCCGGTGGAGAAATTGCGTTGGAAATTGGACATATCGTCCATGGCGTTCCAGAGACAGAATTCCACAAAGCTGTAAAGGTGCAGGCATTTTTCGTTTTCTGTGCCGTTTTCCAATGTAATGCGCGTCACTTCGCAGGCGTCGTTCAATGGGACGAACACCTCCTGCTTTGCGTTTACGCCGTTTTTGGAAGCGGTAAAGACCGTATAGCCGAGCCCGTGACGGCAGCTGTAGGAGTCAAGCGCTTCCTGGCATGGCTTCCAGCCCGGATTCCAGACCGTATCGCCGTCTTTGATATAATAATAATGCCCGTTGCCGTCCATTGGGCAGTCGTTGTAACGGTAGCGCGTCAGGCGCAGCAGCTTGGCGTCGCGGTAAAAGCTGTAACCGCCGCTCGTGTTGGAAACAAGGGAGAAAAATCCGTCCGTACCGAGGAAGTTGATCCATGGCAGGGGTGTGCGTGGGTTGGTGATGACGTATTCGCGTGCCGCGTCGTCAAAATGGCCGTACTTCATAGCAGGCGTCTCCTTTCTTGAAAACCGTAATGAAAAATTCAGATAAAATGTGGCAACTGTCATAACTTAAACGTTTAAGTAACTGTTAAGGACATCCTATAACATCCGGAGAAAAAAATCAAGAGGAAAAATAAATTTTTTCGGGAAAATGTTATCTTTCAGAGCCAGCCCCTCATTGAATTTCAAAAAAGAAGCTGTTATACTGTAAAGGACCGGAAGGGGCGGAGAAAAAAGAAAGCGGTTTCTAAATTTGCGGGAATGAAAAAAATGGTTTTATTAAAAGATATTGCAAAAGCATGCGGCGTATCGACAGCGGCGGTCAGCAAGGCGCTGCACCATGCGCCCGATATCAGTGAGGAAACGAGGAAACGGATCTGCGAGACGGCGTCCGTCATGGGGTATCTGCCGAATGCGTCCGCGCGGGCGTTAAAAACGAAGCGCACGTATAACCTTGGCGTCGTCTTTAAGGAAAAAGCGGGCAGGGGGCTGACGCATGAATATTTTGGGGCGGTGCTGGACAGCTTTAAAAAAGAGGCGGAGCGCGCGGGATATGACATTACGTTCATTAATAATGAACGAAAGGAGCGGACCTATTTAAAGCACTGCATTTACCGCAGCTTTGACGGGGCCGCAGTTGTCTGCGCCGATTTTGGGAGCGGCGAGATCAAAGAGCTGCTGCAAAGCGAGCTTCCGGTTGTCACAGTGGACGACTGTTGCGGCAGGCCCGCTGTCATCAGCGATAATGAGGGCGGTATGCGCCGCCTGACGGACTATATCTGCGCGCGTGGGCACCGCCGGATCGCCTATATCCATGGGGAGGATTCGGAAGTCACGCAGGCGCGTCTGCGCGGATTTGCCATCGCTGTGCGGGAGCATGGGATCCGTCTGCCGCAGGAGTATATCTGCGGCGGAGTTTACCATGATTCGGAGTCCGGCGGGCGCCTGACGGCAAAACTGCTTGCGCAGCGGGAGCGCCCGACCTGTATTTTATATCCGGATGATTTTTCCGCGCTTGGCGGCATCCTTGAGATCCGCAGGCAGGGGCTGCGGATACCGGAGGATATATCGGTGGCGGGCTTTGACGGGACGTCCCTTGCGGAAGCGTTGAGCCCGAAGCTCACAACGGTCGTGCAGGATACGGGGCGTATCGGGCGTGAGACGGCGCGGGCGCTGATCCGGCTGGTTGAGGAACCGGAGGCGGAGAATGGCCTTGCGCCGACAGTGGTGGAGACGGTCTTGCGGGAGGGCGCGTCGGTGGGAGCGATTAGTAAAGAATGATTCGGCAAAATGACGGTATGTCCCGCAGCCCGCGTGGGGCGTCGGAACGGAAAACGGTAAAACTTGAAAATGCAGCGGTACTGTGGTATGGTGTTACATAGGCGGAAACTGGAAATGCCGCGAGGAAAGTTGGGAAGGTGATCAGATATGTCAGTAAAGGATACGAGGATTAAGCCATATACGGAAGAAAAGATAAGGATACGCCCATATGAGCATGTGGCGCAGTATTATGAGACAGACCAGATGGGGATCATTCATCATTCAAATTATATCCGCTGGATGGAAGAGGCGCGGATGGATCTGATGAGCCAGATGGGGTTCAGCTATAAAGCAATGGAAGAAATGGAGATCATCAGCCCTGTGCTGTCGGTAAACTGCGAATACAAGAGCATGGTGCATTTCCATGATACGGTCGTGATCGAAGCGCGCATTCTGGAATACAACGGCGTGAAGATGAAGATGGGGTACCGCATGACGGATAAGGAGACGGGGGAACTGCGCACCGTTGCGGAGAGCGAGCACTGCTTTTTGAATAACAGCGGAAAGCCGATCTCCTTAAAACGTTCGTATCCTGAGATCGATACGAAGTTTTTCACCTTATATGATGAAAACGGGGATGAGATGGAATCATAGGGATGCAAAAAACGGATATCCCGCAGAAATAACAGGAAAAGGAGCCATCCATGAGCGAAAAGCTGGTTTTAATTGACGGGCACAGTATTTTGAACAGGGCGTTTTTTGGGATCCCCGACCTGACAAATTCCGAAGGGCTGCATACGAATGCGGTGTATGGGTTTTTGAATATTTTATTTAAAATTCTGGACGAGGAGCGGCCGGAGTATCTGACGGTTGCTTTTGACGTGAACGCGCCCACGTTCCGCCATGAGATGTATGCGGATTATAAGGGGACGCGCAAACCGATGGCGCAGGAATTGCGCGAGCAGGTTCCGCTGATGAAGGAAATGCTGCTGGCGATGGGCGTTCCCGTCATTGAAAAAGCGGGCTATGAGGCGGACGACTTGCTTGGGACGATCGCAAAGCGCGCGGAGGCGCAGGGGATTGACGTGTCAATCGTGTCAGGCGACCGCGACCTGCTGCAGCTGGTGAGTGAGCGCATACAGGTGCGGATCCCGAAGACGAAAAAAGGCGGGACGGAAGTGGAAGATTACTTTGCCGCGCAGGTACAGGAAAAGTATCAGGTGATGCCGCAGGAATTTATTGACGTAAAAGCGTTAATGGGCGATACGTCGGACAACGTGCCGGGCGTGCCGGGCATTGGGGAAAAGACGGCGGTAAAGATCATCGCGCAGTATGGCAGCATTGAGAATGCATACGCGCACATTGATGAAATGCCAAAGACGAAGGTGCGGGAATCGTTTCGGGAAAATTATGAGAAAGCGCAGTTTTCCAAAAAGCTCGTGACGATCGAGACGCATGTGGACATTTCCTATGATCTGGAAAAAGCGAAAATAAACGATCTGTTTACGCCGGAGGCGTATGCGCTGTGCCGGCGGCTGGAATTTAAACAGATCCTGCCGCGTTTTCAGGACGTGCAGAGACAGAACCCGCAGGAAATCCGGAAAAAATTTTCTTATATTACTGATTTTGCAGAGGCGGAAGCGTTTTTCCGGGGGCTTTTGGCCGCGCCGCAGTCGGCGGTGCAGCTATTTACAGAGCATGAGGCTGTGCTTGGCGTCGCCGCGGCTTATATGGAGGGCGAAGAAGCCGATATCCGTTTTATAAAAGCCGAAGGTTTTCTGACCGGGGAATATCTGCTCGGAAAACTTACGCAGATTTTGACCGCCGGGAAGCCGGCAGCCGTATTTGATTTGAAGCAGATGCTCAAATACGTCGATATCCCGGCGCAGGAGCGGCTGTTTGACGTCACAGTCGCGGCGTATTTGCTGAATCCGCTGAAAGGCGAGTATCCGTATGCGGACGTGGCGCGGGAAGCGCTTGGGGAGATGTTTCCGTCACGCGCGGAACTGCTGGAAAAGCTGCCGTATCAAAAGGCAATGGAGCAAAAGCCGCAGGAATTTTTAGCGTGCGCCTGTTACGAGGCATATACCGCGCTGAAAGCGATGGACGTTTTGGGCAGGAAGCTGGACGAAACGGGAATGCGCGCATTGTTTGACACGATAGAAATGCCGCTTGTCTACACGCTTTCAGATATGGAAAAGGAAGGCGTCGCGGTCAACGCGGAGGAGCTGCGGATCTATGGGGAGCGGCTGCAGGCGCGTATCGTGGAGCTGGAACAGGAAATCTATGACGGCGCGGGCGGGCCGTTTAACATCAATTCCCCGAAGCAGCTTGGCGTGGTTTTGTTTGAAAAGCTGAAGATGCCGTATGGGAAAAAGACGAAAACAGGCTATTCGACAGCGGCGGACGTGCTGGACAAGCTTGCGCCGGAATACCCGCTTGTTGCAAAGATACTGGAATACCGCCAGCTTGCAAAATTAAAATCCACGTACGCGGACGGGCTGGCGGCCTATATCGCGCTTGACGGCAGGATCCATACGACGTTTCACCAGACGGTTACGGCGACGGGGCGGCTCAGCAGCACAGAGCCGAACCTGCAGAACATCCCGATCCGCATGGAGCTTGGGCGGCTGATCCGAAAGGTCTTTCTGCCAAAAGAGGGCTTTGTGTTTATGGACGCGGATTATTCGCAGATTGAGCTGCGTGTGCTTGCGCATATGTCGGGCGATGAAACGCTGATCCAGGCGTATAAGGAAGCGCAGGATATCCACCGGATCACTGCGTCGCAGGTATTCCATATCCCGTTTGAAGAGGTGACGGACTTACAGCGGCGGAACGCAAAGGCGGTGAATTTCGGGATTGTTTATGGCATCAGCTCTTTTGGACTGAGCCAGGATCTCAGCATTTCGCGGAAAGAAGCGCAGGATTATATTGAGCAGTATTTTGCCACTTATCCGGGTGTGAAAGCGTTTTTAGACCGGCTGGTCGCGGATGCGAAAAAAGACGGTTATGTTTCGTCGATGTTTGGCCGGATACGGCCGGTGCCGGAGCTGCATTCCGGCAGCTTCATGCAGCGTTCCTTCGGGGAGCGGGTCGCGATGAATTCGCCGATACAGGGGACGGCGGCGGACATTATCAAGATTGCCATGAACCGCGTGCATGACCGGCTGCTTGCGGAGGGCCTGCGGTCACGCCTGATCCTGCAGGTGCATGACGAGCTTTTGATCGAGGCGGCGCAGGAAGAAACGGAGGCGGTGGCGCGGATTCTGGATGAGGAAATGCATCGCGCGGCGGATCTGTCGGTGGCGCTTGAAATCGATATGCATACCGGCGCAGACTGGTATGAAGCAAAGTAGGTGAACGGAATGAAGTTTATAGGGATTACGGGCGGCGTCGGTGCGGGGAAATCTACGGCGCTTGCTTATTTAAGGGAAAATTACAGGGTAAGGACGCTGGTTGCGGACGAGATCGCGCATGATATCATGGAGCCCGGGTTTGACTGTTACACAAAGCTGCAAAAGGAGTTTGCGCGGGAACGGATCTGGCAGACGAACGGGCGCATCAACAGACAGCGGCTTGCGGATATTATTTTTGCGGATGAGGAAAAACGCAGACGCATGAACGAGATCGTCCACCCGGCGGTGAAAGAATATATCATACAGGAAGTGGAAAAGGAACGCCGTATCGGTTCAACGGAATTTGTCGTGCTGGAGGCCGCGCTTCTGATCGAGGAAGGGTATGATAAAATCTGCGACGAGATATGGTACGTTTACGTTACAGAGGAAAACCGGAAAAAACGTCTGATGAAAAACCGCGGGTATTCCGAGGAGAAAATAGAGCAGATATTTGCGTCGCAGTTATCGGACCGGGAATACCGCAGGCACTGCAGCGTGGTTCTCGATAATAATGATACGCCGGCGCAGGTTTATTTACAGCTTGTGCAGCTTATGAATAATGAGGGGAAGGATCAGGACGATATGGCGGAGGAAGCAAAGGAGAGCGAGCCGCAGCTGGTTTTCGGGCTGGATATCGGCACACGAAACGTAGTCGGTACGGTTGGTTATAAAAAAGAAAATGAATTTATCGTCACCGCGCAGTATTCGACAGAACACGAGACGCGGGCGATGTTAGACGGGCAGATTCACGACATCGGGCGCGTGGGAAGGACGATCGTGCATGTGAAGGAAAAGCTGGAGGAGCAGATCGGGCAGGAGCTGACCGAGGTATGCATCGCGGCCGCGGGGCGTGTGTTAAAGACGGTTACGACGGATGTGGAGATGGAGTTTCCGGAGGAGACGGTCGTAACGCGGGAGCATATCCATACGCTGGACCTGCTCGGCGTGGACAAAGCCTATCAGACGCTGAATGAAAAAAATGATACGAATTATAAATTTTACTGCGTCGGATATTCGGTCATGAAATATTATCTGAATGATGAGATCTTTTCCAATCTGGAGAGCCATAAGGCGGATAAGATATCCGAGCGCATTATCGTGACGTTCCTGCCGGAGGACGTTGTGGACGGGCTTTATATGGCGGTCGGGTTTGCGGGGCTTACGGTGGCGAATCTGACGCTGGAGCCGATTGCCGCCATCGACGTGGCGATACCGGAGAATTTCCGTATGCTGAATATCGCGCTTGTGGATGTGGGCGCGGGCACTTCCGATATCTCCCTGACGCGGGACGGGAGCATTATCGCTTACGGCATGATCCCGTTTGCAGGCGACGAGCTGACGGAAGCGATCGTGCAGCACTATCTGGTTGACTTTAAAATGGCGGAGCAGATGAAGCTTGCGAGCGCAACGCAGGAGGAGATTGAATTTGAGGATATCATGAGCCTGAAGCACACGATCCCGGCGCAGGAGATCTGGGATCTGACAGAGCCGCTTGTCGACCATATGTCAAAGGAGGTCGCCGCGAAAATCCGGGAGCTGAACGGGGACCAGACGGTAAGCGCGACGTTTATCGTCGGCGGCGGCGGCAAGATCCATGGCTTTGACGAGAAGCTCGCGGAGGAGCTGGATCTGCCAAAGGAGCGTGTTGCGCTGCGCGGCGAGGAAGTGCTCAAGGAAGTTACTTTTTTACAGGAGGAGATCCGCAAGGATCCGCTGCTTGTGACGCCGATTGGCATCTGCCTGAATTATTATGAGCAGAAAAATAATTTTATCATGGTGCATTTTAACGGCGAGCGTATCAAGCTTTATGATAATAACAAACTGACTGTCGTGGATGCGGCGATCCAGGCGGGGTTCCCGAATGAGCAGCTCTTCCCGCGGCGCGGGCGCGAGATTAATTTTACGGTAAACGGCAGGCCGCGCATTATACGCGGCGATGCGGGCGAATCCGCGATCGTTACGATGAACGGCCGCCCGGCGTCGATCAACGATCCGATCGAGCCGAACTGCACGATCACGATCGAGCCGTCCACAGAGGGCGGAAAAGCGCATTATACGGTCGGGGAGCTCGATGAATACCAGGGTTCGACAATCGTATTTGAGGTAAACGGCAAACTGATCACCTGTCCGCGCTATGTGGAGGTAAACGGCGTGCTGGAACCGCCGACCTATGAGATACAGGAAAACGACGCGGTCGTTACGCGCAGTTTTTATACGGTGCAGCAGCTCTCGGAGTTTATGGACGTGGAACTGGATCCGGATGCGGAAATACTGGTCAATAACCGCGTGGAAGACTTACAGGCGCTGGTATATGAAAACTTTACGGTGGACTGGACGGTTCTGGCGTTCCGCTCAACGCCGGAAGACGCATATCCGGACGCGTCCCCGGCGCAGGGGCGCCAGCCGAATCTGGACGAGGAGACGCCGGATGCCGGATCTTCGGAAACGAATACGGAAGAAACGGCGGCGTCCGTTCCGGCAGAGGCAGAGGGCGCGGAGAAACCGGTTGCGGCGGCAGATACAGAGGAGCCGGCGCTTGCTGCGGCGGCAGATGATGCGGGGAAAGCGGATATCCCGGCAGCAGTTGCTGCGGCAGGGAAAGCGGATATCCCGGCAGCAGTTGCTGCGGCAGGGAAAGCGAATATCTCGCCAGCAGTCAGTGCAGAAAAAACAGCAGGCATGGCGGCTGCGAGAGCGGAGATACAGAACACAGTGTTTACGTCGGCAACCGGTATGGAGAAAGCGGATATCCCGGCGGCAGTCAGCGCCGCAGAGAAAACAGGCATTGCATCGGCAGAGGGCGCAGAGACCCCAGCGTTTACGTCAGCAGCCGGTGCAGAGACCCCAGCGTTTACGTCGGCGACCGGTACAGAGAGAACAGCGATCCCGCCGGCAGCCGGTATGAGGAAAACGGATATCCCGTCGACAGTCGGCACAGAGGGAAAGGAAATTTCTGTTGCAGATGATATAGGGAAAGCGGATATCCCATCGGCAGTCAGTGCAGAGAGAACAGCGCTCCCGGCGGCAGTAAATTTCGCGGCAGAAGATAAAACTAAGGCGGCGGATATCCCGACGGCGCCCGTTTCGGAAAACAAACCGGCAGGCGCGGATGGAGACGTCGCGTTTGATATCACAGTGAACGGTCAGCCGGTTACGCTGAAAAATAAAAAAGAATATGTTTTTGTAGACGTGTTTGATTTTTATGATTTCGACCTGTCACAGTCGCAGGGGCGCATGATCATCACGCAGATCAACGGCGCGGACGCGCAGTATACGCAGGCGCTCTCACCGGGAGATAAAGTCGAGATTTACTGGAAGGAAGATTAAAAATGGAGTTATGCAGCATTGCAAGCGGCAGCAGCGGGAACTGTATCTGTGTCGGAACGGGCGGTTCCCATGTGCTTGTGGACGCGGGCGTCAGCGGAAAGCGGATTGAGGCGGGGTTAAATGCCGTTGGCCTGAAAACAAGTGAAATGAAAGCGATTCTGGTAACGCATGAGCATATTGACCATATCGCGGGGCTCGGCGTGCTTGCGCGCCGTTATGGGCTCCCGATCTACGGGACGAAAGGGACGCTGGATGCGGTCATGCAGACGTCCCTTGTCGGAACGATCGATGAGGCGCTGCTGCACCCGGTCGTGCCGGAGGAGGTTTTTTCCATTGGCGATATGCAGGTGCGGCCGCTTTCCATATCGCATGACGCGGCGGATCCGGTGGCGTATCTTTTAAAGAACGGAGAGCAGAAGGCGGGCGTGATCACCGATCTGGGGAACTACGACGACGCGCTGGTGGAAAAGCTGCAAAAGCTGGATATCCTGCTCCTCGAGGCAAACCATGATGTGCGGATGTTACAGACCGGGCGGTATCCGTATCCGCTGAAGCAGAGGATCCTGGGCGACAGGGGCCATCTGTCCAACGAGCTTTCCGGCAGGCTGCTCGGCCGTCTTTTGCATGATAAATTTAAAGCCGTAATCCTGGGGCATTTGAGTAAAGAAAATAATTATGAAGAGCTTGCGTATGAAACGGTCCGGCTGGAAGTCACGCTCGGGGAAAATCCGTATAAAGGGGATGATTTCCCGATGTATGTGGCAAAGCGGGAACAGCCGTCGCAGATGATATGCGCATAGGAGGGAAGGAAGATGGAAAAGGCGTCAGATAAGACGATTATTACCGTACTTGGGAAAGATACGGTCGGCATTATTGCAAAGGTGTGCACCTATTTATCGCAGCAGAATATCAATGTGCTGGACATATCGCAGACGATCGTGCAGGGATATTTTAATATGATGATGATCGTAGAAATGAACGGGGCAAACGTTTCTTTCGCGGAATGCTCCGGCGCGCTGGACCGGATCGGGGACGAGATGGGCGTCAGCATTAAGTGCCAGAAAGAAGAGATCTTTGAAAAAATGCACAGAGTATAACAGGAGTGTCATCCATGATCAATATAGGGGAAGTGTCCGAAACAAATAAAATGATCGAGCAGGAAAATCTGGACGTGCGCACCATTACGCTCGGCGTCAGCCTGCTGGACTGCATCGATTCGGATCTACATACATTAAACGAAAAGATTTATAAAAAGATCACAACGGTTGCAAAAGACCTGACAGCCGTTGGGCAGGAGATTGAAAATAATTACTGCATTCCGATCGTAAACAAACGGATCTCCGTCACGCCGATCGCGCTGGTCGGCGGAGCGGCGTGTAAAACGGCCGATGATTTTGTGACGGTCGCGCAGACCCTGGACCGGGCGGCAAAAAACGTCGGCGTAAACTTTATCGGCGGTTATTCCGCGCTTGTCTCCAAAGGCATGACGGCCGCGGACGAGCGTTTGATCCGCTCGATACCGAAGGCGCTTGCGGCGACGGATTTTGTGTGCAGCTCCGTAAATGTCGGCTCAACAAAAACGGGCATTGACATGGACGCGGTCCGCCTGATGGGGGAGATTGTAAAGGAAACGGCGGAGCGCACAAAGGAGCGGGATTCGCTCGGCTGCGCCAAGCTGGTGGTATTTTGCAATGCGCCGGATGACAACCCGTTTATGGCGGGCGCGTTCCATGGCGTGACGGAAGCGGATGCGGTGATCAACGTCGGCGTCAGTGGGCCGGGCGTTGTAAAGACCGCGTTAGAGCAGGTGCGCGGGGAGAGCTTTGAGGTATTATGCGAGACGATCAAGAAGACGGCGTTTAAAATCACGCGCGTCGGGCAGCTTGTGGCAAAAGAGGCGTCCGCGCGGCTTGGCGTCCCGTTTGGGATCATCGACCTCTCCCTTGCGCCGACGCCCGCGGTTGGCGACAGCGTAGCGGATATCTTGCGGGAGATCGGCGTGGAATTTGCAGGCGCGCCGGGGACGACGGCGGCGCTCGCGCTGTTAAACGACCAGGTGAAAAAAGGCGGCATTATGGCGTCTTCTTATGTCGGGGGGTTAAGCGGCGCGTTTATTCCGGTCAGCGAGGACCAGGGGATGATCGACGCGGTAAAGGCGCAGGCGTTGTCCTTAGAAAAGCTGGAAGCGATGACCTGCGTATGCTCGGTCGGGCTTGATATGATCGCGATTCCGGGCGATACAAAAGCGTCTACGATTTCCGGCATAATCGCGGACGAGATGGCGATCGGCATGATCAACCAGAAAACAACGGCGGTGCGCCTGATCCCTGTGATCGGCAAAGGCGTGGGCGAAGTCGTGGAATTTGGCGGGCTGCTCGGCTATGCGCCGATCATGCCGGTCAATCCATATGGCTGCAGCGCGTTTGTCAGCCGAACGGGGCGGATCCCGGCGCCGGTTCACAGCTTTAAGAATTAGCCGCCGGCGTCAGACGCCCCGCGGTTAGCTGCGGGGCATGAAGTGTAATGATGACGATTAAGAAAGAACAGGATAAAACATGGATATCAAAGAAATATGCAATGCCGGCGGGGACATCCTTGACGCGGTCGCGGATGCGGTAAACCGCAATGATTACAGCGGGCTGAGCGAAAACGTGGGCCGGACGGTAAACCGCCTGGCGGAGCAGATAAAGGCGGACGCCTCCGGCGGGACGTATGGCAGCCCGACGCACCGGTACGGGCAGACCGTTTATACCCGCGAGGGGCAAAAGGAGTACCGCAGGCGTGAGCAGGCCGGGCGGTATGATTCCATATACCGGAAAAAATTTACGTCCGCGTTTCCAAAGCAGGAGGGCTATTATGCGCTGCGCAGGCCGGGACAGTTTCCGGCGGCGGTGAATCCGCGCCCGGCGGGGCGCATTATGGGCCCGGTGCAGCTGGCATGGGGGATCCTCGGCACGAGCGGATTCGGGATCGTAACGCTTATCATGTTCATTCTGCTGTGCGTGATGGGCGATGGGGGTTATCTGGCGCTTACCGTAATATTTGGCGCGCTGACGGCGTACGCCGTTTCAGCGATCGTGCGCGGCAGCCGCAGGATCCGGCTTGTAAACCGGTTTTACCGCTATGCGCGCCTGATCGGGAACCGGGGGTACATAGCCGTCAGCGAGCTTGCGCAGCAGACGGGGCGGCGGCCGGACGACGTTGTGCGCGATTTAAAGAAAATGGTGCAGAAGCGTATGTTTTTGCAGGGGCGGATGGATGAGCGCGGGACGACGTTTATTCTGACAGACGAGGCGTACGGGCAGTATCTGCAGGCGGAAAATGCGCGGAAGGAGCGGGAAGCGGCGGAGGCCGCCTACCGGAAGCAGCAGGAGGAGCTGCAAAAAAACAGGGCGTTTGACGCGGAGACAAAGCGGATCCTTGCGGACGGCAATGCCTATATCCGCCGGGTGAACGAGTGCAGCCGCCAGATAAAAAATGAGGAAATGGCGAAAAAGACCGTAAAGCTCGAAGCAGTCATGCGGCGTATTTTTACGCATGTGGAAAAACATCCGGAGAGCGCGGAGGATCTGCACAAATTTATGGATTATTACCTGCCGACGACGACAAAGCTGTTAAACGCCTATATTGATATGGAAAGCCAGGAGATCGCGGGGGAAAATATCACTGCGACAAAGCGCGAGATCGAGAATACGCTGGATACGATCAATCTGGCGTTTGAAAAGCTGCTGGACGGTTTGTTTGAAGATACGGCATGGGATATTTCATCGGATATCTCCGTCATGAAAACAATGATGGCGCAGGAGGGCCTGACGGAAAATAATGATTTTAAGAAGCCGCAGGAATAAAAGGCCATAAAAAGGATGATAACGCGTTGGACGAAGAGGAGGAAGGAACATGGCAGACAGTTTTGAAGAATTTGCACAGGCGCCCGCGGCGCCGTCGCTTGTATTTGAGGCGCCGAAGGAAGAGCCGCAGCCGCCGGCCGGGGCGCAGCCGGAGCAGGAGAAAAAGGAAGTGTTGGACGATTCCATGCTTTCCGGGGAAGAAAAAAAGATGGTGGAGGAGTTCGTCGGACAGATCGACCTGCGCAATTCGGGGGCGATTCTGCAGTATGGCGTCGGCACACAGAAAAAGATGGCGGACTTTTCCGAGAAAGCGCTCACGAATGTGCGCACAAAGGATTTGGGGGAAGTCGGGCAGATGATCGCCGGGCTGGTGACGGAATTAAAAAGCTTTGACGCAGAGGACGAGCCGAAGGGGATTTTCGGGTTTTTCAAAAAAGGCGAGAATAAATTAAACGCCATGAAGGCAAAGTATAATAAAGTGGAAGCGAATGTCAATGATATCGTAAGCGTGCTGGAAAAGCATCAGATACAGCTTTTAAAAGACGTCGACGTACTCGACCGTATGTATGAAATGAACCTGGCCTATTTTAAGGAGCTGACCATGTATATCCTTGCGGGGAAGAAAAAGCTGGAGCTGGTGCGGCAGACGGAATTAAAAGAGCTGCAGCAGAAGGCGGCGGCCAGCGGGCTGCCGGAGGACGCGCAGGCGGCGAAGGATCTGGCGGAGCTGTGCGACCGTTTTGAAAAGAAGATCTACGACCTGGAACTCACGCGGACGGTTTCAATCCAGACCGCGCCGCAGATCCGCATGGTGCAGCAGTCGGATACGCTGATGGCGGAAAAAATACAGTCTACGGTCGTAAATACGATCCCGCTCTGGAAAAACCAGATGGTCATCGCCATGGGCGTGGAGCATTCCGCGCAGGCGGCGAGGGCGCAGCGCGAGGTGACGGATATGACGAACGAGCTGCTGAAAAAGAATGCGGACGCGTTAAAGATGGCGACCGTTGAGAGCGCGCGCGAATCCGAACGCGGCATTGTGGACATGGAGACGCTCCGGCATACGAACGAGTCGCTGATCAGCACGCTCGATGAAGTCGTAAAGATCCAGAGTGAGGGCAGGGAAAAGCGCAGGGCGGCGGAAGCGGAACTGGAAGAAATGGAAAACCGCCTGAAAGAAAAGCTGCTCGAAGTTTCTCATGCGAAGGGATAGAATATGAAAAAAGCGGCGTTTTTTGATATCGACGGGACGATCCTGGACGGGAAAAATTATATCCCCGCAAGCGCGGTAGAGGGAATCCACCGGATGCAGGCGGCGGGGAATTATGCGTTTTTGTGCACCGGCAGGAGCCGGGCATATGTACAGCATAAGGAGCTGCTTGCGATTGGCTTTGACGGGATCATAAGCGGGTGCGGGACGATGATCGAGTTTCATGACCGGGAGCTTTATTATAAAAAGTTAGACCATGCGCTTGTGAAAAAAACAGTGGGGCTTTTTAAAGCGTGTCATGCGCCGGTGATTATGGAGGGGCGATACAGCCTGTTCGTGGACGCGGCGGATTTTGGGAATGACCAGTATATAAAAAAACTGCAGGGCGAGATCGGCGGGCAGCTGCTCCCGGTTACGGGCAGCGAGAGCGAATGGGAAGTCAGCAAGTTTTCCTGCGCGACAGACAAAGCGGACATGGCGCGTTTAAAGGCGGGCCTAAAGCCGGATTATGATCTGCTCATTCATGAGGTGCCGGTTATGGAAGTCGTTCCGAAAGGCTGTTCCAAAGGGACGGGCATTTTAAAAGTCTGTGAACGGCTGGGCGTCGCGCCGGAGGACACGTATGCATTCGGGGACAGCGTGAACGACCTGCCGATGTTTGCGGTCGCAGGATGCGCCATTGCGATGGGAAACGCGGCGGAAACAGTGAAAAAACAGGCTTCTTATGTGACGGATACATTACATGACGGGGGCATTTACCATGCGCTTGCGCATTTTGAGCTTATATAGCCGCCGGAAAGGATAAAGTATGAAGATTATTATTGTAGGCTGCGGAAACGTCGGCGCGACGCTTGCGGAGCAGTTAAGCCTGGAGCAGCATGATATTACGGTGATCGATACGCGCGAACAGGTAGTGGAAACAATTTCGACCGCATGTGACGTCATGGGGATCGTTGGAAACGGCGCGAGCTTCAGCGTACAGTCCGAGGCGGGCATACGGGAGGCGGATATTTTGATCGCCGTAACAGGTTCGGACGAACTGAACCTGCTGTGCTGTTTAATTGCAAAAAAAACGGGCGGCTGCCATACGATCGCGCGTGTCAGCAATCCGGATTACAGCAGGGAGCGGGCGTTTATCAAAGAAGAGCTGGGGCTGTCCCTGATCATCAACCCGCAGCTTGCGGCGGCGCGGGAGATGGCGCGGACGCTGAAATTCCCGTCGGCGTTAAAGGTGGATACGTTTGCAAAGAGCCGCGTGGAGCTGGTGATCTACCGGATTGAAGAGAACAGCCCGCTCTGCAATATGAAATTAAAAGATCTGCCGGGCAGCCTGCACTGTGATGTGCTCGTCACGACCGTAGAGCGCGGGGCGCAGGCGCTGATCCCGCGCGGCGACTTTGAACTGAAAGCAAAAGACGATATTACGATCGTGGCGGATCCGGCAAAGATGGTGGAGTTTTTCAAGACGCTTGGGAAGGCGACGGCGTCGGCGCGGGATGTGATCATTATCGGCGGCGGCCGGACGACGGTTTATCTGAGCAAACAGCTTTTGCAGATCGGCGTGAAGGTGAAGATCATCGAGCGCGACAGGCAGCGGTGCGAGGCGCTGACCGAGGCGCTTCCAAAGGCCATGATCATCTGCGGGGACGCGACGGATAAGGATCTGCTGATCGAGGAAGGGCTGTTGGAAACAGAAGCGTTCGTTGCGAATACGGACTTTGACGAAGAAAACATCATGCTTGCGCTGTTTGTAAAAAGCCTGTCGAAAGCAAAACTCATTACAAAGGTGCACCGCATTACGTATGAGGAGATCATCGGCAATCTCGATGTGGGAAGCATTATTTATCCCAAATATATTACAGCGGAGAGCATTATTAAATATATCCGCGCGATGAAAAACAGCATGGGGAGCAATATTGAGACGCTTTACCGCCTGAATGACAACCGCGTGGAGGCGCTGGAGTTTCTGATCAAAGAGGACTCCCCCGTTGTCGGGATACCGCTCTCCGATCTGCGCTTAAAGCCGGATATGCTGATCGCCTGCATTACGCATAAAGGGCGCGTGACGATACCGAGAGGGCAGTCGGTCATCGCGGTCGGGGATACGGTTATCTTGATCACAACGCATACCGGTCTGCATGATATCCGGGATGCGTTAAAGTAGGAGGCGCGGCATGAATTATTCCGTCATTCGATATATATTGGGAAGCGTGTGGGGATTTGCCGGTATTTTCTTATTGGCGCCGGCTTTTGTTGCGGGGCTGTACCATGAGGCGGCCGGATTTTATTATCTGGGCGTCGCGGGGGCGAGCATTCTTGCGGGTCTGCTGCTCCGCCTGAAAAAACCGCAGAGCAAAGTGTTTTATTCCAAAGAAGGGTTTGCGGCGGTTGCGTTCAGCTGGCTCCTGCTCAGCTTTGTGGGCGCGCTGCCCATGTATCTGACCGGCGAATATCTGACGTATGTTGACGCGCTGTTTGACATGATCTCCGGTTTTACGACGACAGGGGCGAGCGTCCTGCCGACGGTGGAAAACCTTTCAAAGGGTACGGCGTTCTGGCGGTGCTTTTCCCACTGGAGCGGCGGCATGGGCGTCTTAGTGTTCATCATGGCGGTGCTGCCGTTATCGGGCAGTTCAAATATGCATCTGATGCGCGCGGAGAGCCCCGGCCCGACGGTCGGGAAATTAGTGCCGAAGATCCGCCAGACGGCCATGCTCCTTTACGGGATCTATATGGCGATTACGGCGGCGGAAGTGGCCGCCCTGCTGTTTGCGGGGATGCCGCTGTATGAGTCGGTCGCGCTTGCGTTTTCTACGGTAGGCACGGGCGGTTTTGGGCTGGTGGATACGAGCATCGCATCGTACAGTCTCGCGGTGCAGGTCATTATAACGGTATTTATGCTGCTGTGCGCGATTAATTTTAACACGTATTACCTGCTGTTTATCCGCAGGTCGAAGGACGCCATTTTTAAAAATGAAGAGGTAAAGTGGTTTTTGGTCATTGTATTTTCCTCAGCGGCGTTGATCGCGTGGAATATCCGCCATGGCTTCCACAATATTTTGATGGCGTTCCATACGGCGCTGTTTCAGGTGGCGACGGTGATCAGCACGACCGGGTTTGCGACGGCGGATTTTAACCTGTGGCCGGAGTTTTCAAAGACAATCCTGACGCTTTTGATGTTTGTGGGCGCCTGCGCCGGAAGTACGGGCGGCGGTTTTAAGGTGTCGCG
>CANQQG010000051.1 GCA_947625875.1 uncultured Lachnospiraceae bacterium | reverse complement strand
TTTAGATGTCTATAATTTTTTTATTTTATTTTTTTATCATGTAAAATTTTTAACTGTTTTTACAATGTTACCGTAATATTTTATAAAATTTTTGAAATATTTTCATCCCAATAATTGCAGGTTATATTTGATTGGGACTTTATATTTTACAAACAATTATAGTTTCATTTACCAAACAGCCATATAGTACCCTGTGCAACAAAGCTATAAGGCACTATACTCTAAAGGAAAAACCATAAAGTTTTGCTGTGCAGAAAAGCAGCAAAATATTCGATTATATTCAATTTCAGTCACGCAAAAGCAAGCACAATATATACTTAATAAAATTTTCAGTGCCTGCCAAACAAAAAAAGGATTGTCAGATCAATTTACTGCTCCAAAAATATACGCAAAAAGTTATATACTTTATCATCAAAAAAAACAGCGTAATATCATAAGATGTACATTATATTTAATCAAAAAACACAAGCGTAATTTCCCAGGCATTAGATTATTATGATAATAAAAAAATCATTTCTTGTTTTTAGATGTTTAAAAGAAATATATTTTACATTGTTTTCTAAATGCTTACGAGCAAAAAAGATGTCATTTTCTGTATAAATATTTATGGCTATCGATCATCTTTTTTTTAACATAATTTACGTCTTAATATGAAAAAGCAATTGATATGCATAGATGAAGCGCTTCATCTGGCATATTGTTATAAAGCTGAAACTTTTTATCTGTCACATAATTATCAAGTGAAGCGCTTCACTTATCAAACCAGTCAAAAAAACACCAAATATCTTTCAACTGTTTTTTACAATTCTCTATCTTTCTTTTTCCTTTCGTCAGCCAAATTTTTTTCAGCAAATTACAGGACATAAAATTTATAAGTATGACATTTTCGATATATTTCTAAATTCAAATGAAGCGCTTCACCTCTATAATCTTTGCCAAAACATATTATATACAGAAAAGAACTGTTTTTATTCTTTCCTTTTATATAAAATGCCGATCCTAAATTTTTTCATAAAAAAGAATTGCCTTCTTAAAAAAATTCAAGTATAATCGTTGTAACTTAAATTTAAAATCATTTCAGAACAAGGAGAAAAAAAGTGTCAGAAACAATCAGTATTAATAATTCCAAAGGCGGAGTAGCAAAATCTACATCCGTAATTACAATATCACAGATTCTGGCCATTGCCGGATATAAAGTCCTTATTATTGACCTGGATCCACAGATGAATACAACAAAAATGTATGGACAGGACGAAAACCCCGATATAAATATCGAACATTTGTTTTGCACCAAGCAATTACGAAAATCGTCTGTCGAAGAGTTTATTACGCCAACTTCCCATCCGGGAATTTCCATCATATCAGCGAGCAGGGATTACTATGAATTAATTTACAAGATACATAATGCAAGCGATGAATTTCCGGTTGAACTGACTTTTCGGAACAATCTGGATTATATAAAAGAAGACTATGATTATATCATCATTGACAATTCACCGTTTAAATCCGACCTGTCAAATTGCTCCCTTTGTGCCAGCGACGGCGTCCTCACTCCGATCAATGCGGACAACTTTTCCTATGACGGGCTTATGGATTTAATTGAAACCATCGACCGTTTAAATAACGCATATTCCCTGTCCATCAATTTTACCGGTATTTTTATGACAAGGGTATCCAACCGTACAAATTTATTCAAACAGATGTATGAAAGCTATGCGGAAATGTTTGACGATAAATTTATTCCGGTGTCCATCCGCCAGACTGACGCCGTAAACCAGAGCAATACGGCATTCATTCCATTGTTAAGCTATGACAAGCGCTGCAACGCGGCTCAGGATTATATCGAGCTTGTCAATTATCTTGGGCTAATGGACAACAAGCATTATAAAAAACTGGTAAAATATATGAAAGGAGAGAAATAATGGCAGCCAAAAAGACTTTCAAACCAGGACAGACAGCCTCCGGCATCCTGGACTCAAAAGGCGGCGATAAATTAAAGCAGATGCAGGCAAATTCAAATTACAATTTCAAATTTATCCCAAAAGAAAAAATAACGCCCAATGAAAAGAACAAAAACTATTCCCAGGATAATATCGAAGCGTTAAGTGAATCTATTATCGTGAATGGATTGCGCCATAATCTTTCCGTCATTTATGACGCTTCAAATGATGAATATCGTATTATTTCAGGCGAGCGCCGCTACCATGCGATTGAGATCATGGACGAAAAGACTTATAAGGAATTATTTCCCACCGGCATCCCCTGTAAAGTTGAGAAATCTAATATCTCTGAAATTGATGAAGAAATCATGCTGATTTCCGCCAACCATGACATCCGCGAAACGACGACGGAAGAAAAACGCTGGGAAATCCGCAGGCTGAAAGAATTATATGAAGCAAAAAAACTAAAAGGGGAAATCACAAATATCTCCAAAGAAATCGCCCGCCAGCTGAACATTTCCCAGCGGCAGGCAATTAAGTATGTAAACGCGGAGAAACTCATTCCGGAACTGAGCGACCTGTTAAACCGCAATGGCATCAGCCTGGAGGACGCTAATAAATTCAGCCGTCTGGATGAATGGGCGCAGTTAAAAATCGTTGAGCTGCTCAATACCAAAGGCATTGTCGATTCCGAAGAACTGGAGAGCATAAAAAAAATATCGCTTGAAAAAGAACAGGAGAGCAAGCGAAGCCACCAGGAACTGGAACGCACCCTGCAAAAGCTCGCGGAACGTGACAAAAGCATCGCGGCCTTAGAGCAAAAAATAGACGCGCTGCAGAAAAACACTTCCATGCAGCCCGCCGAGAATATCCAGGACGAACTGAAATATGTTTCCGATGCAAAAGAAAAAGCGGAACGTGAAAAACAGCGGCTTGAAAATCAGATTGAAAAAATGAAACAGCAGCAAAAGGAGCGTGAATCCAGAAACACATCCATCTCGGACAGCGAATTAAAGCGCATCTCCCAAATAGCGAAAACAGAACAGGCCCTGCAGTTATTTGAAACAAACTTCAATACGTTAAAAAACAATAAAGGCATTATAAAGTCGGATCAGGATCTAAAGACCCGGCTGGAAATTTTAAAAAGCAGGCTGGAAGACTTAATTGAAGAAATCGAAAGCTGACCGCATACGAAACTATATTTTTCATTTACTGTGAAAATTATATTCCATACCATTCATATATCATAAAACCAGCTGCCAGAAAATGACTCTGGTAGTTGGTTCTGTCTAAAAAAAGACATCATAAAATGCTCAAATTCGCGTTTTTTGAAAGACATTTGATGAAAACCGCACACATAAATTTTTTTCGCTTATTTTCCATTTCATCGCTTTCTGCGGCGTTTGCTTTCACATTATGCAAACGGACAAGGGAAATAATAAGTTGGGCAGACAAAAAGGCTTTCTATTTGACAAGCAACTCCATACGCCTTTGTTGTATGGCAGTCTTTTAATAAACTCCTTCTATGCAGAAACAACAGATGCATTCGCTTACAACCATAGACTCCAATGCTGTCAAAAATTTAGGTTCGCCAATTGAGTTAAGACAGGGAAACAGTCCAAACGAACAGAAACCATTTATTTTACAACAAAATGGGAATGTAAACGCCATATTGTAATTGCCGCCCAAATTTAGAAGAAGAATTGCGTACGGAGAAGCAAAAGAGGACATAGCCAATATTCTTATCGACACATTATGTAAGAAAAAGCGCAGAGAGCAAAATATTCGTATAGGAGCTGACTTTTCCGGCACGAAAATCCGCGGGGAGACCGTCTGAAAACTAAAATGCGACTGTCAAATTGTACAAAAAATAGGCAGATAAATAATAACACAACCTTTATGAATGATAAAAAATCATTAAAAACTGTGCAAAACGCACAAGCTCTGATGAGTTTTCGGACAGTCTGAGGGAGGGGCATACATCCAGAGATCGCAAAGTATTCGTATGGGAGCTGACATTTCCGGCCCAAAGGATACTACGTAGATACAGAAGGAAAGAATGCAAAGAAAATTCAGGAAGATATCCAGAACCAAACAAAAGAGGATATGGAGTACACCCAAATGGCCAAAAGAGTAATAGACCTGTTTACAGGTGAACCGGCAAAACAATTTTCATGTTCTGTAGTATGCTGCCGGACATTTGTTTTTCTTTGATTTCGTTTTTCACTCACCGATTTGCTACGCAGCAAATTAATACTAAAGGATACTAAATAGATACTGACAATGGCTTAGATATTTCCTGACTTTACTGCATAGACTTTTTAATCTATAAATATTTTAATAAATCTAAAAACAATTTGTATTATTTTCACAAAATTTATCCTGTTATATGTATTATAGACTTGCAATATACGCAATAATAATATTTCATATTTTTATCAGATATAATAATCATATATTGTTAAATTATTTGATTTCTTTTCAATATTTAAAAAATTATGCACTCATTATCTTGCTGAAAATGAATAATACATTGCATGTATATATTTTTTTGATGGTTTTTATGTTCATTTTGTTTTTTGCTATTTTATGACAAAATTTTAAGGCAACATAAATCAGAAATTTATCACTTATTACATTTTTTTACTTTATAAACGCTTATATTACAAATAAATACATAATATTTATATTTTAATTATATAAAATTTTACATGAAAATATTGTCAGAAAATTATTTTTTATAATAAAAAGATATAAACGTAAAAATAAGGTAAAAAAAAGAAAAAAATATCGAAACAGTAAGTAAAATATCATAAAAAATATCAAAAAATTTTTTATAACAAATAAAAAAATTGTATTTGTATATTCAGACAACAAAAATAATATATTATTGCTTTACAAAAAAATATTATTTCTTGATTATATTTTTAAATCTCAAACGATATATCATATAGAGGAGAATGTCCGAGAATCAAAATGCAACAGCTATATCGTATAATAATGGACAGATAAATGATAAATCACATTTTAGAAATGGTAATGAAACTTCCAGCAGCTCTGATGTAGAGTATTAGCCCGAAACACGCTCCGCTCATCATTAGGTTGTTACACAGCAAAGCTGTAGGGAATTATAACCCGAGTGATTAAAGAACATTACAGAATATACAACCGCCAATAAGTTTTTTGACACTCTGGGCATCCATAGCGCTATACTGATCTGAAAGGCTGGTGTCACAAGCTTTGCTACTGAAAACCGCTCTTTAAGCGACTTTCTCACTATTTTTCTTGTTTCTTCCGATTACCCTTGAATATATTTTTAATGGCATATTTTTTATTGTCTATTATAGCAACATAATATTCCCTCTACAAAATTTCATGTATCATTCGCTGTAGAACTCCGGATATCTGTCATAAATGAAACTCCCCGCGGCTCTGTTGCGGGGTATCAGCCCAAGACATGCTTTACTCGTCATTATTTTGTTACGCAGCAAAGCTGCGTGGAATTATACCTTGAGAATTTAACCGCACTTTTTCCCTTCAAATATCTCATAAACAAAGAATATATACGCATATTTTTTACAGTATACTTATACTCAGATGTACAAAATCTACGCATACTGTTTTATTTGTTTTATTTGTTTTATTTGTTTCATGTTAATATTATATCTCACATGTTTTAATTCCTTTGTCCCTGCATTACTTTTTCTGTAATTTGAAAAACAAAACGGTACAAGCATTATTTTCCATTTAGCATGTAATCAATTTATATTCTCTTTCTGAATCATTTTTTTCTTTCTATTTGTTTTTTTGCCTACTGGAGTATGGTAGTATGATAAATAAATGGATAGTATGGTAAAGTATGGTAGTATGGTAAGTTTTAAAATATTGAATTTATCAGCATTTGCGGTCATATGTTAAGAGAAAAAAGCGGTTAAGGAACGGGAAAATGGCTGTAAAGGTAAGAGAAACTTGCTTTTTACATAAGAAAACTCGGCGGTAAGGATAAGAGAAAAAAGCTGTTTTTTTATGAGAAGATGGCTGTAAAGGTAAGAGTATATGGCGGTAAATGCTTTTCAATTGGATGAGCGGAAAAAGCAGAGAGAAAATGGCGGCGCTTTTTGGATATAGAAAGCTCTATAGCTAAGAGAAAATGGCGGTTTTTCAGATAGAATGGTTTCAGGAGCTGGTCTGTTAAGCTAAGAGAAGATTGCGGTGTCGCAAGAAAGGCAGAGCGCAGAAAGCTGTCGGTTTGTTTCAATCAGATCGAATACTCGAGGAAACAAAAGCTAAGAGAAAATGGCGGCAATTTTAAATAAAAAACTTAATGATAAATTGAGTTGACATTTTAAAATTGTTTGAAAAATAAAGATATAAAGGGAGAATATGCCCATAAATATTAAGAAAAAGCAGATGCTGCATGAAGTTCAAGTATAAGAAAAATCAAAAGGTAAGAGAAAACTGCGGTATAAAAAAGCACTGAATATGTGATTTTCAGGGCATAAAAAACAAGGTAAGAGAAAACTGCGGTTCAGAAAGATGATAAAAGCCAAGAGAGAATGGCGGTAAATTACATGCGGAAAGATAAGAAAAAATGGCGGTAACTTTATGCATAAACCGGTTAAGGATGAAGTTAAAGCTAAGAGGAAATGGCGGTTGAGATGGAAGCGTATTTTTATTGTCAACATATAAGCGAAATAGATGTTGACATTCGGATGTTTTAATCTTTGTAAGTAAGAAAAATGAAAAGCTAAGAGAAAATGGCGGCATATTGTGTGAAAAAAGCTAAGATATTTTGGCGGTCGATATTGAATAAGCTAAGAGAAGACGGCGGTAAAAAAGTATTTGCCAGGATTTTATTTTTTAGAAAAAACGATGAGGTAAGAGAAAACTGCGGTATAAATTTTAATAAGCTAAGAGAAATCGGCGGTGAAAAATAAGCAATAGCTAAGAGAAACTGGCGGTGAAATAGAAAAAGGTGGGAGAAAACGGCGGCAAATTGCTGGATAAAAATGTGCTTCAAAATAAAGTTTGAGCGCATAAGGTAAGAGAAAACTGCGGTATAAAAAGAGAAGAGCAAGCGGCTGTATAAAAGAAAAATGTATTTTTTTCATTTTTTTCTTGTCTTGGAAAAAAGAATCAGGTAGAATTATTGGAGTGGGGGAGTTATCCGAAATCAAATTGATGCCCCGGGAATGAGGAAAAGTTTATGGCAAAGAAATCAGACGCAGCCCCGAATGAAAAGAAAAAAGTACGGAAAAAAGGCGGGAATGAAGTTGCATTCCGGCCGCAGAGCATTGTAGAGGCCAGGTATAACCTGGATCGGCGGCAAAACGATATTATGGATATCGCGTTTGGCATGATCGATGAGGAAGTGGATAAGAAAGAATATTCGATACGGGTTGCGGATGTGAAGGAATATTATAATATAGAAGATAAATCGCACGCATACCGTTTCCTGAAGCAGGCGGTCGAGTCTTTGGAAGGGAAGGGCTTTAAGCTGAAAAAAGATGAAGATACGTCGATTTTTTACCCATGGTTTTCCAAAATTACGTATGTAAGGGCGAAGGATGAGGAAAACAGCCATATTGATTTTAAAATGGATGATGATTTAAAGCGGATGATCATTGATTCCAGACGTGGGGCGTATTATTCTATCCGCTATGCGATCAACCTGAGCAATAAATATGCAAAACGGCTGTACTATCTGTTCCAGGACCGGAAAAACTGGAATGCGAAAAATCCGGCATTGGAGACAGGCGTGTTTACGATCGCGATCGAAGAGCTGCTCCGAATGCTTGACTGCCCGAAATCTTATAAATATACAGATTTTAAGCGCTATGTGATCAAACCTTCCATGGAACAAATCAACGGAAGTACGGATATTTATTTTGAATATGAAGAAAACCGGGGAAAATTGAAATCCGGGCAGCGTGGGGTGATCAGCCTGACTTTCCATGTGACGCAGCTAAATCCGAATTCAAAAGTGGTTGCGGATGCTGCTTTTTATGAGATCACAAGCCAGCATAATGAGATAAAGAAAAAAGGGTATACAGACAGTGAAGTCAGAGATATACTGTCAATGGCAAGGAAATTTAATCGGGATGATATTTTCATAGAAGAAGCGCTGGACGTTGTCGACCATACAAAGAATTGTGAGAGCAGGGTAGGGCTGGCGTGTCATTTTATGAAAAACGGATATACGAAGCTGCCTGCAGGCCGTATGGCTTCCGGCAGGGAAAATACGGCGGATATGCCTAAAGTGGCGGAAAAAAATGCATATCAGCAGATTCATCAGCGGGAATATGACTATGAAGAATTGGAGAAGAGCCTGTTAAAGCATGCTGATTCCGAGCCACAGACGATTACGGTTGGAAGCAAAAATGGTGAGGAACAAAAAGAAATTTCGGTAGAGGATTTGCAGAATATGATGGCTGGAAATCCGCAATTGCAGCAGGAGATTGCAAGCCTGCTTGAAAAAATGAACCACAACCAGAAATCGTGAAATGGAGCTGTTGCACGAGAGAACAGCGCAGGATCTAATACCAGATCTTGTATGCTCAATTCTTATTGCGACAGCTTCATTTTTTTCAGCGTTACAGAGTCGGTTTCTGCCTTTTTTGCGAGGGCAGCTTGATGGATAAATTACTGTAATCACAGGCTGCCAGAGATAATTCCGGAATAACCTTATCATAACGGCGCAGCCAGTGATATTGTTTTATTCCAACGTAATCACCCAGTTCTTTTGCAGGGGCGCCGGACGCGGAGAGCAGGGCGATGCATCCATTTCTCAGGTCTGAAAGTGTAAAACGGAACTGTTCCCCCATGCAGCTGCGGTATAGCCGTTCCATATCGCGTACCCGTAAGGGTTTCCCATGTTTGTTTTCAAATAAATATTCTGTGTGAAAGACCTGTTCATTCCAATAATAATCCAAAACGGCCAATACATCTTCCGGTATTTTAATATACCGTTGGCGGCTGCGGTAAGAAAATACGACCGCAGCCTGGTCGTTATCGTCAAGGATAAATGAATCCTGACGCAGTCTGGTAAGTTCTCCGACAGTAAATCCACATTTTATAATTAAGGTAAGCGCAGCATATAATGGGGGATTTCCCTCCGCCTGATGAAGGATTTCATTCATTTCTTTTGGAGAAGGAATTTTATCCGGTTCAATATAAGGTTCTGCCGCCTGGAGCTGTACCAGGTCAAATGGATTGTTGTTATATACGATTTCAAATATTGCAGCATTCCGTATCACGTAGTTGGAAAATGCATGCAGGGTTGCATATTTTAAACGGACTGTGGATAGGGCAGGGCGTTTTTTTTCTGTTCCGGGAAAAAGCAAATGATTAAAAAAGGACTGTGCCTGTAGGGTATCAAGTTCTAAAAAGTCGCATTTACAATAATTACAGATATCGCTGACAAAAGCGCAGCAATTGTTTTTCACTTTCTGGGAATGAAAGGATTCTATATAAAGTGGAAAAATCTGTTTTTTTAATTTGTCTGAAAAATATATACTTTCTTTCATGTTTATGCGCCCCTGAATAACGGTATATGTATGAAATAATGGTATTGTAACATATTTTTTGATAAAGGAAAAGAGGCGTTTTTGTTTATATTTCAAATTTTTTGTTCTTTATGTGGTGGTGAAGAGGTTTGGTAAGTAGGGTAGTGGTATATGAGATAGTGGAAACAAAAAATTTGTTTTAGGGATTGGTTTGTTTAAAACATATACCGTCAAAAAATATTTGTAACAAAATATCTCGAATATCTTGCCCGTTAAAAAAAATTGTGCTATTCTAATCAAATACTCCCTAATTTATAACGGAACATGAAATTGATATGCACAGCCAAACGCAGGAATCAAACTGCTGTCAGAAAGGAAGCTTTATGCTCGGTACAATTGTAAATACATGCACGATCACGATCGGCGCTATCTGCGGAAGTATTCTGAAAAAAGGAATAAAAGAAAAATATTCAGACGCCCTGTTTACTGCCATGGGTCTGGCCGCTACGGGGCTTGGTATCAACAGTATAGTCACACATATGCCGGAGAGCAAATATCCGGTTCTTTTTATTGTAAGCCTTGCAATCGGAAGTTTAATTGGAACTGCGCTTAATATAGAAGAAAAATTTCAAAAACTGGTATCCGGTTTTTCGTCGTCAGAGATCGGAAAAGGAATCTCGACCGGGATCCTGCTTTACTGTATCGGAAGCCTTTCCATACTGGGGCCTGTCATGAGCGCATTGTATCACGACAATACCTATTTATTTACAAACGCCGCACTGGATTTTGTGACCTCAATGGTTCTGTCTTCCGCTTATGGGATCGGGATGCTTGCTGCAGCGCCGGTATTATTCCTATGGCAGGGGAGTATTTATTTTGTTGCTTTATATTTATCCGCTTCGTTTTTTTCCACAGAGTTAATAAATGAGCTTAGCATTGTAGGCGGGTTCCTGATCGCTGCATCCGGGATTAACATCTTAAAAATAAAAGACTGCAAAACGCTAAATATGCTCCCGTCGCTGTGTGTGCCAATTCTGTATTTTTTATTATGTAACGCATAAGACAAATATTCTGTGGCAAGCTGTGAAACAGCCGATCTATGTTTATATCTGTAAGCCAAATGATTTGCAAACAGGTGTTTCTGTCGTTCAAAGAGAAATAGCAGACCATCCGGGAAATGGATATACGCACTGATCGATGCGGAATATTAGCCTGAGACTCGTTTCGTTTGTCATTTGTTTATTATGCAGCAGAGCAGCGAGAATGATACCAAAGAGTAAAAAAATACCGACTGTGCCGGATACCTTTACAGCATGAGTCAGAAGGACGGATAAACGCACTTTATCAGTTAGGCTCATAGTTTTCAGAAATAAGATAAGATTTCGGAGATCCCGAATGAAACTCCCCGCAGCAGAGCTGCGGGGTATCAGCCCGAGGCTCGCTCCGCTCGTTATTCGTTTGTTACGCAGCAAAACGTCGGTAAACGATGCTCTGAGAGATGAGAAATGAAACATGATATGCCGCAAAGATTTATGTATAAGCCAACAGAAAGATCGGTTATTTCAAATATATGTAAATAGTTTATGTTTTTATAATTCTGTTTAAATAAATTTGTGAATATGACAATTTTTTGATAAATTACATATTTTATAATGATTAAATTGATTGCAAAATATTATTATATTATTTATAGAATTAATAATATTCAATTATGTAGGACTAATTATTTTTGAAAATTTATTATATTTTAAATATGTTTTATATTTAATAATATAAAAGTATATCTTGATTGAATATCATTTTAGCATCGAATTATAGTTTAATATATTTTCTATAACGCAAAAAACTATTCGCAAAAGGCAGCTTTTACGAATAGTTATATCGCGATTTTCTTTATATAATTTATATCCACAAAAAATGGAACTGCCACAATAAGGATTAAGCATACAAAATACGGTATTGTTTCAAAATCAACGGATACGATATCTTGCATTTCTCCTGCATTTCAATCCCTTAGTGTGACAGTTCCTTATTCATTCCTCAAACAATGCCGTCAAAACTTTTTCCGCATTCTCTTCATTTGCTTTGGATACCACGATTCCGGCCACAGCCTCCGAATCATATCCCCATGCATCCTTAAACGCCGCACAGTCTGTGATACAGACGCCATATGCCCGAAGCGTCGGTTCTGTGTCTGCGGCATTTTCACTGGAAGCCGTATCTGCCTGCGCATTTGTCTCTGATAATTCTGTTGCTGAAGTATCATCCGTTGGTTCCGGCGCATAACAGAGGTGATCTTCCCGGGCTTTTGCAAATTCCGGCATCAGCGCGTTTAAATCCTCAAAATAGCCGATCTCCGCCATTTCCTTAAAATGTTCCTCATTGGTGATGATCAGGTCGATCCCGTTCGTGTTAAAATATGCCTGCAGCTTTGCCAGCGATTCATAACCTGTCGGATAATCATCATCAAGAACCACCTCCTGATTTCCTTCATCCGTAATGCAAAGCTGTTCCAGAAATTCCCGGAATGCCGGCTCGCCGTCCGGCGTCAGTGAATTTTCCACGACCGCAACAGACATGACGACCGGTGTCTGCGGTTCCAGCATATGCTTTACGATTCCCGCAACCACGCCAATAACAAGGAGCAGCGCCAGACATTTCAGGAAATAATAATCCATAAAATAATTGACGCGTTCCTCCCGGTTCATTTCCGACCATTTCTGCTTTTCCGTCTTTTCATCTTTGGCCCGGTAAAGCGAAGCGTCTTCCTCCAAAACCGATTTGCGGTTATTGTTCCCTATGACTGCCATGATCATCCTCCCTTAAATATCGGGCGCACCCGACCGCGCGTTCCGGTTTTCCGATGGAATTATAGCCGGTACGGAGCGTCACATGGTACCAGACGTCCACATCCATGTCCGTATGGTAACAGATATCCGCTTCCGCGCGTTCCGCGCCCTCTGAAATCTCCCGGTAGATCCTGCGGCACTCCTCCGCGCTCTGCGCCGTCACAAACCCGGACTCAATCAGGGATTCCGGCACATTTTCCGCCTTATCCCCAAACACAGACCACACTCCGTCCGCGTCCGGTCGGTTTATCGCATGGCGCGCAATGTCAAATTCCCAAAACTGCAGGTCTGTATTTTCCAAAACAAGGCGCAGCTTTTCATTTTCCCAGCGGATACGCTCTTCCGTCTCTTTTTCCTGCGTGACGTCGGAAAACACGCCGTAGAACAGATTGCGCCCGCCGGAGTTTAAAATATGGCGGACGTTTATGCGCATCCAGACGACCGCGCCGTTTCTGACATACCTGCGGTATTCAAAACGCACCGCCTGCTCCTGCCCGATCGCGCTGCGGAAAGACTCCAGCACATAAGAACGGTCTTTCTCATATACGACTGATAAAATGTCTTTTGCAATCTCCGCAAACGCCTCCGGTTCTTCCTGCGTCACGCGGTAAAACCCGTCGTTTGCGCGGATCATCTCAATCCGGCTCCCATGCAGTTCATAAATGGCGACCGCGCCGATCACCATATCAAATAAATCTGCAAAGCGCGAGGACGCCGACCAGAATTCGTCAATTGACACAAAATCCTGTTTTTCCACATTGTTTTCCTGCACAGGAGCGGTTTCCATGCCGTTTTGCAGCAGATTCTCGTATTCCGCTTCCGGAAGCGGCTTTGCATACAGATACCCCTGGGCGTATTCGCAGCCGATGCTGCGCAGGAAACTTTCCTGCTCTGCCGTCTCAACGCCCTCTACGACGACCGGCGTCTGAAGCCACCGCGCCATGCGGATGATTGACGTCAGGATATTTTTGTTGCGTCCCCTGATGTCCGAATCCTTTAAAAACATCATGTCAATCTTTAAAATGTCCACATTGACGTCCTTTAGCATATTCAGACTTGAATAACCGCTGCCGAAATCATCCATCATGACAAGGAAGCCATACTCCTGCAGCTTCCGGATAATGCGCCTGATCATGACAGGGTTGTCCGTATACGCGGACTCCGTCAGTTCCAGATGCAGCAGCCTGGGCGGGATGTTATACTTTTCAACCAGCCCGCAGATATTTTTAAAAAACTGCGGGGAATAAATGTCCACGCGCGACACATTGACTGACAGGTAGCCAAATTCTCTGCCCGCATCAAGCTGCCTGCGGATAAAACGGCAGGACTCTTCCCAGACAAACTGGTCGAGCTTCGTGATAAAACCATTTTTCTCAAACAACGGGATGAAATATGCCGGCGAAATCAGCCCTTTTACCGGATGCAGCCAGCGCACAAGCGCTTCTGCGCCAATCATCTTTTTCTTTGCCAGCGAGTACTGGGGCTGGAAATATAACCGGAACTGCCCTTCCTGCAGGGCCGTATTCATATGGTTCGTTACCTCCTGCTCAAGCACCATCTGCTGGCGGATTTTATGGTCATAATAAGACATATGCTGCACATAACTGCCCTTGCAGCGCATGGCCGCCATCGTCGCTTTATTGTAGATCGCTTCCACCGTCTGCGACGGGTCTTTGATAATATAAACGCCGACTGACGGGACGATATCATAATTCTTATCATAATCAGAAAGCACACGCTCAAAAATATTCAGCATACGCTGCAGGCTCTTCTCATTATACGGAACGCAAAGGCAGAAGATGTCCCCCTGGATTCTCCCATACGTGCATTTCGGGTATTTGACAGGGAGATATTCCAGAAGCCTTGCGATATATTTTAACAGTTCATCCCCGCGCTCCATGCCGAAAAACGTATTGATCATCTTAAAGCGGTCGATGTCAAACCGTATGAACGCATACAGCTCCTCTCCGATACTGTCGAGCAGCTCCCGCGTCTTCTCATAAAATTTCTTGCGGTTATACAGCCCTGTCAGCTCATCATGTTCACTCTGATATTTATATTGCCGAAACTCATTCATCTGCTCCCTCTCCTGTGGGTTATTTTCCATATGCAGCCCTCCATTTTGACGACTTTCTCTCCGTTTCACCTGAGATGGAAGTGAAGTCGTTCATCTGTATGTCTGAAAAATTTTCTTTTTATCATCTTCTTTCTGTCTTCTTTTGCGCTTTTAATTCCTTTTTATGCGCATACATCATAACGTCCGCCCGGCTCCTGACGGCTTCGATATCGCGGTCCTGCGCCGCATCAAATACGGCATAGCCGCAGGCAATCTGCATAAAAATATCCGTCGAGCTGCTGTTATAGCTTTCCTGCTTTTTGGCAAGCGTATGTAAGAGCTGCTTAATGTCGCACGAAGCCGCCCGCGGCAGGATAACGCAGAACTCATCGCCGCCGATCCGGTAACAGTCCCCATGGCTGGCGAACACCTGCTCGATCATGCCCGCAGCGGCGATGATATATTTATCGCCGTACATATGCCCCTGGTTATCGTTGCACTGTTTTAAGTTATTCAGGTCAAATGTCACGATCATCATATCTTCCGGATCGACGATTTTTGAGATCTTTTCGATATACGCATTCCGGTTGTACATCCCCGTCAGCACGTCCTTTACGGCAAGCGTCCGATAGATTTCCGCCTTCTTCCCGGCTTCAATGATCGAAACAAGGTCAAAGATTGCAGTCAGCCCGATCAGTACCGTATAAAGCGTAAAGCCGATATGGCCCGCCAGCCCGACCATGCGCATGCCATGGTAATAGCCGTATAATGCAATGCAGACAGCAATGAGCAGGATGATAACGCCGTAAAGCGAGATCCTTAAATTCCGCGCCGCCTTTTTCTCCGCCACCCGTATCTGCGCGATCAGGTTTACGATCATAAACACCAAAACGGCGACGACAAGCACATGCGTGACGGTAGACGTCTGCCGCAGGTCTGTGATCCGAAGCAGCTGCATGGCGATGACGGCCGGTATCCACACCAGATTCGCAATGCAGAGCATATGCCATGTCTTTCTATATTTTACCCTTATGAATTCTTTGATAAAATACAAAAACGGAACGCCAAGGAAGATCAGCAGCACATAGCGCATAAAGGACGACGCCTGCTGGTTGCGCAGCTCCAGGGCGGCGATATCGGACATCAGAAGCGTCCACAGTCCGATAATGCACGAAAACAGCCCGATATACACAAGGCTCGCGTTCGCCTGCGCCCTCCGGCGCACGATGATCCAGTAAACCATCATGACAAGCCCGATAATGATGCTGATCACGCTCAAAAACACCTCCGGCAGGCAGCGTTTTACAAGATAATCATGGTAGACAAGCGGCTTCGCCTGGATAAACGTGATATCCGTATTGTTTACCATCGGGTATGCCGCCCGCACATGCACCAGAGCCTCCTGCGTGCCATAAGGGATCTCGATAAAGTTCCAGTAATTGCCCGGCGTATTCCCAAACCTTGCGCTCTCAATCTGCAGGGAATAGGTGAGCCTGCCGTCAAGGCGCACGTCCACAAACTGATGCCTCGTATAAAAGATCAGGTCATACGAGCCGTCATTCATATCCGCCGTAGATATCGTAAACTCACAGTTCTCCCCGTCCAGCTCGCGCACCTGCTGCGGTTCGATCTCCACACCCGGCCGGCTGTCATCTCCGCGGTGGATCTGCTCCCCGCTGTTTAAACAGAACACTGCGGTCACAAGCAGCGCGGCGGCTGCAAATAAAACAGAATAAATCCGTATGTAGAGCTTGTCATTCATAAAAGCTTCTCCTTAAACAATGGTATGAATGCCATTTACATTCACATTTTCATTCTCTTCCATCGGGATGACCAGGCATTTCTGCCCATCGATCACCTGCGACTTGATCTGCGCGGCTTTTTCCGGCTTTACATGCAGCACGACGTCATACGTCTTTACCTCAAAACGCCGCTGGTCCACGACATTCTGCGCATAGAGCGCGGCGTGATCCCCGACTTTTTCATCATATGCGCGGTCCATCTGCTGCATTTTTTCTTCCGACACGCCGCTCTCTGTAAGGATCTCGCGCACCGTTTCTTTCGTGAGCGCGACCGGCTCCGGCTCCTGTCCGGAATCCGCGTCCGTTTCCTCCTGAATCAGCTTTTCCTGGATCTTATCATGGATCTCCTTCACCGTTTCATATGTGCAGTCGCTGCCGAGCGTGTCCTCTAACACTTCGCGGAATGCCTCTTTTTGTTCCGCCGCCGTCAGTTCCCTGCCGCAACCGAGCACGCCCTCTATAAATGCGTCCGGCGGCAGTTTCGCATTTTTCGTATACAACAGGGCGGCATGGATATCCGTACTGCGGTCGGTAAACGCCGGGAAGACAAAGCCCGTCTCCGGCATATCCACAACCCAGTCCCGCAGGCGCAGCCCGATCTCGTTCGATTCTTCCAGATAGCCCAGCCCCGGTTTTGAGAGCTTTACCGGACAGACGGCGCATAAAAGGTATTCATAAATCTCTTCCGACTCGTCCAGCTTTAAATTGTCATGCGTCTTTAACGGAACGTCATATGCGTCGTGGAACAGTAAAATCAGATAGTTCCCCGCCCCGTCATAATGGTCAACCACCAAATCATAAAACCGTTCCAGCAGCTCTTCATTTTTCAGCTTGCTGTCCCGCAGCCCCATCAAAAACTGCTGTTTGCCGCCGCTTCCCTCTTCCTCTAACGGGAACTCCAGCTCCAGCAGGTTATTCCCGGGCGCGCCGGAAAGCGTCTTTTTCGCAATCTCCAGATATTTATGCAATTCATCGTCTTCCAGATTTAAAAATGTCTTCCCTATGCGCGTAACGCGGTTTTTTTCCGCGTCAACATAACAGCCGCACATTCTTGTGAACGTACATTCCTCTTTCTTAAATCTCCGTTTTATTTCATTGATTTCTTTTTTATTCACGTTTGTTTACTCCTTTTCTGTTTCCTGCGGCTTTTTTGTCCACACAGCCTCGGACACTTTTTTTGCGGCAAGCCGCTTATAGACAAATTCGCGGAAGAGCGTATATAAAACCGAACAAAGCGGGATAAACACCAAAATGCCGATCACGCCGAATAAATCGCCCCCGAGGGATACCGCCACAAGCACCCAGATAGACGGCAGCCCGACAGAATTGCCGACTACATGCGGGTAGATCAGGTTCCCTTCGATCTGCTGCAGCACGAAAAACATGATCAGGAAGACCACCGCCTGCAGCGGGTTTACGATCAGAATAAGGAACGTCCCGACGGTACAGCCGATAAATGCGCCAAACATCGGAATCAGCGCGGTAAATGCGATCACAATGCCCACCAATACGGCATATGGCATACGGAAAACCGCCATCGTGACGACAAACATCGTGCCAAGAATCACCGCTTCCACGCACTGACCGGACAGAAAGCTTGAAAATATGCGGTTGGATAGCCTGCCGATATACAGCATGCGCTGCGCCGTACGTTCCTTAAAAAACGCATATAAGACCTTGATCACCTGCTCACTCAGCTTCTCCTTCTGAAACAGGATATAAATAGAAAATGTAAAGCTGATGATAAACGTCACCGCGCCGCTGAACACGCCGCTGAAAAAATGATACCCCGTATTTACCGCGCCTGTCGCAACCGCGCGCACAAACCCGATCAGCTGCGATGAAATGTTCTGCCAGTTGACGTCCATGCTGTCCAATAAAGACGCCACGACCGGCCACTCGTCCTCACAGGCGAGAAAAAGCTGCTGCGCGCGCCGAACCGCCTGCGGGATCTGCTCAACGAGCATGCCAATGGCTTCCCCCACCTGCGGGATAATGACCGTCATGCCGAGAATAAAAATGCCGATCAGCCCAAAAAGCGTCAACAGGTATGCAAGCGGCCTGCGGAATTTGTCCATCTTTTTTTCTTTTACAAATAAATGCGCCTCGATCTTTTTCATCGGGACATTCAGGATAAACGCAATCGAGCCGCCCAGGATAAACGGCGTGCAGACGCCGACCGCATAGCGAAAAAGATTCCCCACCTGTTCTAACCGCTGCGCGATGCAGAATAAAAGAACCGCAAACGCGATGACCTGGAGCAAAGATTTTTTTGTATTTTTATCCATAAGGACGCCTCCCGTTTCCCATTAATATCCACTATTATACACGTACCGCTGTGTACAGGCAAATCATTTTTAAAACATTTTCATTTTTACTGTATGTTTTTTCCAATTTATGATAGAATATAGGTTATCATTGGATTTTACGAAATTTACCGACAGGAGGGTTTAAAGTATGAACGAAAAACTGTACAAAGCGATCAACGCCGCGGCCGCGACAAGCCTCGCAACCGGCATCTGCGTCCTCGTGACCGGAGTCGCCGCAGGCGTCCTGCTCATTGTAAACGGCTCGCGCCTTTTAAAGCATAAGACAAAAGTATTATTATAGCGTTCCAAAAAGGGGCCGCCGGAAATAAATCCCGGCGGTCCCTCATGTTTCCTCCTGTCAGGCATTTGCCGCTGCCGTTTTTTGCACATAAATCTCTTTTAAATTATCAATGGCCATTTCGACGTCTAAGGTATGAAAACCCGGCCAGCATTCACTATGGCGCCATGGATGCTTCATTTAGATAACCACCCTTAATTAAAACTTTCTTCCCCTGAAAGGCAAAACCATAAATACGGATCCGATCAGGAGAAACGCCTGACGCCTCCAACGATGCGGCATACTTCTTCTCTGCAATTTGTTTTAAGGCGTCATCTGCCGCATCATGCAGATCTCTCTCCCGCTCGGGATCGATGACTTTAAATTCCAGGATAATGCTGTCATGCCGCCTGTCTTTTGCCTCTATTATGACATCATACCTTCCAAAGCCACTCTCACGATTGGATTCTATTTTATAATCATCACGCATATCCACGATCAAACCCAGAATGAAACCATGATAAAATTTCTCAGGCTCTGCGGTTAAGGAAGGCTTTCCGCCGGTATCCAGATAACTGATAACGCCTTCGGTTATAACATTGATATAGCGATTCATATCTCTGATATTGTTTGATAATAACGCTTTCATAAAGCCATTATAGTTCGTTCTTACAGATGCAAACCAATTTTTAAACATATTTTCAAAAGTATGTTCAACCTCTTTATTTGTAAGCGCCAATAAACATTCATAATGTCCGGAATCATTATAAGAACCATCCATACTCTTTAAATAGCCGCTCGCCAGAAGCAGACTCCATATCGCATACTCATCATAATCCAGCTGATGAAATACAATCTCTTCATCTACCACCGTATGAAATGGTTTCCCCTGTAATAAATCCTCCATTACTGTTTTGACGGCAGGGCTTCCTTCCCGAATCAATTTACTGACTAATGTATTTGAACTTGTATTTGCCCAATAATTTACATATCTTTTTTCATCCAGGAAATTAATAATTGACCAGGGATTGTAAATGCTGTTACAATTGCCAAAACGAAAACCATCATACCATTCTTTTATTTTTGGCTTCTCTGTTTGCAAGCCAAATTCGTCTAAAGCGCCAAAGACTTCTTCCTCTGTAAAACCAAAAGAAGTTTCATATTTATTTGAAATGACTGTTACTGCCTTTAAATTATTGATATCCGAGAAAATTGATTCCTTGCTGATTCTTGTAATGCCGGTCATAATTGCCCGCTCTAAATGTTGGTTTGTCTTAAAGGCGGCGTCAAAAAGGCTGCGTATGAAGCCGGTCATCTCGTCCCAATAGCCATTTATATAAGCCTCCTGCATCGGCGTGTCATATTCATCCAGAAGAATGATAACTTTCTTTCTGTGATGCTTATATAAAAATCTGGATAATCTGTTCAGAGACTTGACCGCGACGTCAAAATCCATATCATCATCAACCTTTTGCAAAAAAGCTTTATCCTTATCTGTCAATTGATCGCTGTCAGATAAATAAGAATATTGATCAAACACATCGGATAATTCCTGTATCATCCGATGATACGCTGAGTCAAAATTTTCACTTTTAATGCTTGCAAAACTCAGGGAAATTACAGGATATGTTCCCTGCAGCTGACGGTATTTCTCTTCTTTCCAGACAGAAAGGCCTTCAAACATATCCCCGCTCTGTGCATACCGGAAAGAAAAAAAATAATTTAACATACTCATTGCAAGCGTTTTTCCAAATCTCCTCGGGCGCGTAATAAGTGTTACGGTATCTCCATTTTCCCACCATTCTCTTATAAAATCTGTTTTATCGATGTAAAAATAGTTGTTTTCTCTGATATCTTTAAAATCCTGATTTCCTATGGATACGGTTCTTGCCATCGTTTTATTTCCCTCTCCCTGTTTATGCGGCTGATCACCCAGGTACGCTAAATAACATTGCTCTCTGTCATTATAACATATTTCTGACAAAAATACATCCGCCAATCCCGGCAAACTGCTCCTGCCCTGTCTTGAAACGACAGCAATATTTTCGACAAAAAGTTCTCAAAATGATTGTCGCATCGTCACTTCCTGCATTCGATGACTTTATCAAACCGATAAATGAGGTGCAGGATGATCCCGAAAGGGCCATCCTGCTTAGGGTTGTGTATATCGGACAGGCGCAGCCTGCCCGGTATATGCTTTTTTTTCATCCGGCGTCTGCTTCCATGTCAAAGCTTCGCCCATTTTGCATAGACATGCAGGCTCTTTCCTTTTGTCG
>CANQQG010000050.1 GCA_947625875.1 uncultured Lachnospiraceae bacterium | reverse complement strand
GAGAAGATGAAAACTAAATATTGTTTACCTTTGGGTAGCGATTATCTTAACAGACAATCGGCTACCTTTTTTATTTTTAGAAACCGCCAACACAGCATAGAAAGAAAGAGGTATCAAAAATGATTGAGAACAATAACACAGTCAGCAAAGACTTAGAAAAAGCATTGCAGGCATTGGAGCAGGCGAAACAGCGTGTAGCCAATGAGAAGAAAAAGCAGAACGAGAAGAAACGCAAAGCCGAGAACCACCACAAGTACATCATGGGCGGCATTGTCGTGAAGTATTTCCCCGACTGTTACAGCTATGAATGGAAACGCAGGCTTTTTGGGACTGTCCACACGTTCCAGGGCAAGGAAGCTGATGAAGTGGTCTTCGTCCTTGGATGTGATGAAAAAGCGTGGAATGCGGCTAAATGGGCGGGGCAGAAAGCAAATATCCTGAACGTCGCCGTTACAAGGGCGAAAAAGCGCCGCTTGTCATCGTGGACCGGAAGCTATGGATGCGGGTGGGATACTTTGACATACTTGCGTCATCCATACCGACGCTTCCGGAAGAAGAAGTTATAAATTAAGGCTTTATAAAAAGAAGGAGAAATATATGCCATATTACCCGTATTTTGCGGTGGTGGCATGGACAGGGATGCGCTGTGGCGAAATATCCGCGCTTACCTGGTCGGACATTGATTTTGCGGGAGGATGGATACATGTGCGCAGGAACGTCAGCGTGGTGACGTCAGGGGGCGGGAAGGAGAGCCGCTACCTGATCGGCACGCCAAAGACGGAGAAAGCCGTGCGGGACGTCCCGCTGCATCCGGAAGCGGAGAAGGCGCTCCGGATGCAGAAGGAACTGTAGGCGTCCGGCATTATGCCCCGGACAATGTCCCTGCAAGGACACAATGACTATGTGTTCATCAGCCGCCGCAGCAGGCCGTTTATCGGCGCGTCAGCTGCGTATTATATCAGGAAATATATCGCGCACTACAATGAAAAGGAACAAAGGGCAGCTCTGGAAGAGCACAGGGAGGTGAAGCTTTTAAAGCCGTTTGGGATGCATGCATTCCGGCGCTATTTCATCAGCGCCCCGCAGCAAAGCTGCGGTTTACTCATAGGGGTCAAAAATTTTGAGCGATACGTGCGGGTCGCCGGACTTGCGAAGCTGCATCAGCAGTTCCCATAGCTGATGAAATTTATCAAAGATAACGGCATTCCCGTCAACGATATAAGGGGAGAGGATGCCAACGTCAAAAAACCGTACGTCCATGGGCGGCATAAAAAGCAGGTTTTCCGACCGCATCTGCCCGTTGCACTGTTTTATATGTTCATAGGTGATAAAAAGCTGGTCTTTTCCGCGGAACCTGCAGGAAAAGGAGACAAAGCATTCATCTACGGTCCAGTCTTTCCCGTCCTCCTGTATGATCTGTTTTACAGAGGCGTCCAGCTCGTCGGTGGACTGCATTTCGAGCAGCCAGTTTAAGTGTCCTTTTTTTGTTTCCCGAATCATGTCATCCAGCATGGATGCAAGCGCGGCAGGCTTCATTGTAAACCATCCTTTCTGTAATTGCGATAAGGCAAAAATATAACGGATACCAATCCTGTATCCGTTTACAAAAGCCAATAGGGGGACTCGAACCCCCGACCCACGCATTACGAATGCGTTGCTCTACCAACTGAGCCATATTGGCATGATTTAAATTCGATTTATTACCGACGACTTAATTACTTTATCATAAAAAAAAAAAATATGCAAGCATTTTTTTATTTTTTTTCAAAAAGATATTTGTTGAGGTTTTCAGGCGGAAAGTATATAATGGACACATTGATGCAAAAAGAGGGAAAAGCATGAACCGGAGAAACTATCAGAAAGAGCTGGAGGAGAAAATCGCATACCACCGGAAACGGGGCGAGGTCCCGGCACTTTTGCTGCACAGCTGCTGCGCGCCCTGCAGCAGTTATGTGCTGGAATATCTGTCGCAGTATTTCAGGATTACGGTTTTTTATTACAATCCGAATATCTATCCGCCGGAAGAATACCTGCACCGGGTAAAAGAGCAGGAACAGTTTATCGGGCGGTTTCCGGCAAAGTGGCCGGTTTCTTTTCTGGAAGGCGACTATGAAGAGGCGCGTTTTTATGAAACGGTGCGGGGGCTGGAACATATCCCGGAGGGCGGCGCGCGCTGCTTTGCCTGTTATGAATTGCGGCTGCGTGAGACGGCGGCATATGCGCGCAGGCTTGGAATGGATTATTTTACGACGACGCTCTCCATAAGCCCGATGAAAAACGCGCAGAAATTAAACGAGATCGGGGAACGGCTGGCGGCCGAATACGGCGTTTTGTATTTGAATTCGGATTTTAAGAAGAAAAACGGGTATTTGCGTTCCACGCAGATCTCGGCGGCGTACGGCATGTACCGGCAGGATTACTGCGGCTGCGTTTTTTCCCTGCGGGAGCGCGAAAAACAAAAACAGGAGAGATCAGAGAAAGAAAGTGAGGCATAAAATATGGCACAGTTATGGGGAGGACGGTTTACAAAGGAAACCGATCAGTTGGTTTATAATTTTAATGCGTCCATTCGTTTTGATAAAAAGTTTTACAGGCAGGATATAGAGGGCAGCATGGCGCATGTGAAAATGCTTGGGAAACAGGGGATCTTAACGGAAACAGAGGCGGCGGATATTTTGGCGGAGCTGAAAAAGATCCTCTCGGAAACAGAGGCGGGGACGCTTGAAATCTCAGACGCCTATGAAGATATCCACAGTTTTGTAGAGGCAGTTTTGATTGAACGGCTGGGAGATACGGGCAAGAAGCTCCATACCGGGAGGAGCAGGAATGATCAGGTGGCGCTTGATATGCGTATGTACACGCGCATGGAAGTGGCGCAGACGGACGCGCTGTTAAAGGATTTGCTGGAGACGATCCTGAAGATCATGAAAGAACATACGCAGACGGTCATGCCGGGCTTTACGCATCTGCAGAAGGCGCAGCCGGTTACGCTTGCGCACCATATGGGCGCGTATTTTGAGATGTTTAAGCGCGACCGCCTGCGTATGCGCGATATTTATGAGCGGATGAATTACTGCCCGCTCGGAAGCGGCGCGCTCGCAGGGACGACCTATCCGTTAGACCGTTCTTTTACGGCGCAGGAACTTGGGTTTTACGGGCCGACGTTAAACAGCATGGACGGCGTCTCCGACAGGGATTACGTGATCGAATATTTGTCGGCCCTGTCAACGGTTATGATGCACCTGAGCCGCTTTTCGGAGGAAATGATCGTCTGGAATTCCAATGAATACCGGTTTGTGGAAATCGACGACGCGTACAGTACGGGAAGCAGCATTATGCCGCAGAAAAAAAATCCCGATATCGCGGAGCTGGTGCGGGGAAAGACGGGGCGCGTCTACGGCGCGCTGCTTTCGATTTTAACGACGATGAAAGGGCTCCCGCTTGCTTATAATAAAGATATGCAGGAGGATAAAGAGCTGACGTTTGACGCGATCGATACGGCGAAGGGCTGCCTGGCGCTGTTTCGCGGGATGCTTGCAACGGTAACATTCAATGTGGATAATATGCGGGCGAGCGCGGGCCTCGGCTTTACGAATGCGACGGACGCGGCGGATTATCTCGTGAACCATGGCGTGCCGTTTCGCGACGCGCATGGCATTATCGGGAAGGTCGTGCTGTATTGCATTGAAAAGCGGATTTCCATTGACGAGATGTCATTGGAAGAGTTAAAGGCGATAAGCCCTGTATTTGAAGCGGATATTTATGATGCGATCTCCATGGAGACGTGCGTCAATAAGCGCCTGACGGTCGGCGCGCCGGGGAAGGCGGCGATGGAGCGGGTAATCGCGCTGGAAGAAAAATACCTGCGGGAATCCGCGTTCCCGCAAAGCGAATGGGAAGAGGAGCTGCTGGCGTGACCGGCATTTGTTACGAAAAAGAATGTTGAAACGACGGGAAATTTGACTTGCGTTTTTATGGCGGCTGTATTAGTATAAAAAATAAACATTTTGAGGAGATCTGGATATGAGTGGGAAATTAAAAGTTGGTATTCTTGGCGGAACAGGCATGGTGGGACAGCGGTTTATATCGCTTTTGGAAAATCATCCCTGGTTTGAAGTGACGACGGTTGCGGCGAGCCCAAGAAGCGCGGGGCAGACTTATGAGGCGGCGGTCGGCGGCCGCTGGAAAATGGATACGCCGATGCCGGAAGCGGTAAAAAATCTGGTTGTAAAAAATGTAAACGAGGTGGAAGCGGTCGCTTCCGAGGTGGATTTTGTTTTTTCGGCGGTCGATATGTCAAAAGATGAGATCCGGCAGATCGAAGATGCTTATGCAAAAACGGAGACGCCGGTCGTCTCCAATAACAGCGCGCACCGCTGGACGCCGGACGTGCCGATGGTCGTGCCGGAGATCAATCCGGAGCATATGGAGGTGATCCGTTACCAGCGGAAACGGCTTGGGACGGAGCGCGGTTTTGTCGCGGTAAAGCCGAACTGCTCGATTCAGTCCTATGCGCCTGTTTTGACGGCGTGGAAGGGGTTTGAGCCGTATGAGGTCGTTGCGACGACGTATCAGGCGATCTCCGGCGCGGGGAAAACATTCCGCGACTGGCCGGAAATGGAGGGCAACATCATTCCGTTTATCGGCGGGGAAGAAGAAAAATCAGAAAAAGAGCCGCTCCGTATCTGGGGCGAGATAAAAAACGGCGTGATCGAGCCCGCGACAAGCCCGGTCATTACGTGTCAGTGTGTGCGCGTGCCGATCCTGAACGGGCATACGGCGGCTGTGTTTGTAAAGTTCAGGCAGAAGCCGACTAAAGAGCAGCTGATTGAAAAACTGGTTCACTACCGCGGCGTGCCGCAGGAGCTTGGCCTTCCTTCCGCGCCGAAGCAGTTTATCCAGTATCTGGAGGACGACAACCGGCCGCAGGTGGCGCTGGACGTCGATTTTGAAAACGGCATGGGAATCAGCGTGGGGCGTATCCGGGAGGATTCCGTTTACGACTGGAAATTTATCGGCCTGTCGCATAATACGGTAAGAGGCGCGGCGGGCGGCGCAGTGCTGTGCGCGGAGCTTTTAAAGGCGCAGGGGTATATTGCGGCAAAATAATCCTTGAACCGGGCAGGGAAGATGATCTTCCCTGCCCGATTGCGCGTTTGAAAAGAAAGCTCCCGCGCCACTTGAAAAAAAAGTTAAAGTATGATATTATTTTTTTGATTTTTATGGCGTGATAATGGTTTTTAGGAGAATGCGGCAATGGTAGTTAGAAATACGGAGTTAAAAAAGCTGGAACGGCTTTACGGGGAAAACGGAAACAGGCTTGTCGTTCTTTACGGGCGGGAGGGCTGCGATAAAGAGGCGTTCATACGGATGTTCTGCAAAGGGAAAAAATTCTTTTATTACCGCGCGCGCAGGGCGTCCGAGCAGGAACAGCGGATGCAGCTTGCGGCTGAGATCGAAAAGCAGTACGGCGTGAGCCTTGCCAAATATACGTATACGGAGTTTTTTAACCGCATACGGAGCGGGGACGCAAGCAAGCTGGTGGTAATTATTGATGAGTTTGAGTACATTGCAAAAAGGGACGAGGAATTTTTCAGGGCGGTATTAAAGCTGAAAGCGAAAAAACTCTATCCGGGGCCGGTGCTGATCATATTGGCGAGCTCTTCGGTTGCCTGGGCGGAGCAGGGAATGCAGGGACGTCTGGGGGAAGGCTGCAAAAAAATTGATGAATTTGTAAAACTGGACGATCTGAAATTCATCGATGTGGTGCGCTCGTTTCCGGAGTATTCGGTCAGCGACTGCGTGAAGGCATATGGGATCCTGGGCGGCGTGTCTTCCTATGTGAACCGCTGGAACCCGAAGCAGGATATCCGCGCAAATATCTGCCGGCATATTCTCTCGCCGGGCGGTTATCTGTTTGCGGAGGCCGAGCGTTTTATCGCGGGTGAGCTGCGGGAGCTTGCTTTGTACAATACGATTTTGGCGGCGATTGCGGCGGGGCATGAAAAGCTGAACGATTTATATAATTTTACCGGTTTTTCGCGGGCGAAGATCAGCGTTTATATTAAAAATCTGGCGGCGTTTGAAGTCGTGGAAAAGGTAAATTCGTTTGAGACCGGCGGATGGGAAAATACGCAGAAAGGGATTTACCGGATACGGAATAATTATATCAATTTCTGGTTCCGGTTTGTCTATCCGCACCTGTCCGATCTGTATATGATGAGCGCGGAAAAATTTTATGATACGTATATCGCGCAGGAACTGGATGATTATATGAACCGCTATTTCGTCCAGGTGTGCCTTGAATATCTGGAGCTTCTGAATATGGTTGACAAGCTGCCGATCAAGATTTACAAGGCCGGGACATGGGTTGGAAAGACGGGGAATATTGATATCATTGCGCAGGACAGCGCGCGGAATAACCTGATCGGGCTGTGCAACTGGTCGGAGCCGCAGCTGACGTATAAGATGTGCGAGAAGTTATTTGAGACAATGAAAAAGGCAAAGCTGAAAGCCGAATATTATTATCTGTTTTCGGCAAGGGAATTTGATGACGAACTTTTGGAACACGCGAAGAAAGACGCGAGGCTGGCGCTTGTGGATATGACGGAATTATAAGAATGAGGAATTGTTTATGGCAAAGGCATTGTATATAGCCGAAAAGCCTTCTGTTGCGCGCGAATTTGCCAAAGCCCTGAAAATGGACATGCGCAGGTTTGACGGGTACGAGGAGGGCGAGGGGGCGGTCGTGACCTGGTGCGTCGGGCATCTTGTGACGATGAGCTACCCGGAAGTCTATGATGAGAAATATAAAAAATGGAGCCTGTCCACGCTGCCGTTTCTGCCGCAGCAGTTTAAATACGAGGTGATAAAAAGCGCAAAAAAGCAATATAAGACCGTTGCCGCTTTATTAAACCGCAAAGATATTGATACGATCTATGTCTGTACGGACTCCGGGCGGGAGGGGGAATATATTTACCGCCTTGTGGAGCAGCAGGCGGGCGTGAAAAATAAAATAAGAAAAAGAGTCTGGATTGATTCCCAGACAGAGGAGGAGATCCTGCGCGGCATCCGCGAGGCGAAGGATTTGTCCGAGTATGACAATCTGGCGTCGAGCGCGTATCTGCGCGCAAAAGAAGATTATCTGATGGGGATCAATTTTTCACGGCTTTTGACATTAAAATATGGGAATGCAGTCGCAGGTTATCTGCATGAAAAATATGCGGTCATATCGGTCGGCAGGGTGATGACCTGTGTGCTTGGCATGGTCGTTCGGCGCGAACGGGAGATTCGGGAGTTTGTCAAAACGCCGTTTTACCGGATTCTGGCAAATATGCAGGCAGACGGGCAGGCGCATTTGGTAGAAAATTTGATTGAAGGCGAGTGGAGGGCGGTGGAGGGATCCGCTTATTTCCAGTCCCCAAAGCTTTATAAAGAAAACGGGCTGAAGGAAAAAGAGGAGGCGGAAAAGCTGCTCGCCCATTTCAGGGAGGATCCGCCGGTGACGGCAACGGTTGTTTCCGCAGAGAAAAAGAAGGAAACGAAAAATGCGCCGCTGCTGTTTAATCTGGCGGAATTGCAGAATATCTGCTCGAAATTTTTTAAGATCAGCCCTGACCAGACGCTCGGCGTCGTCCAGGAACTGTATGAGAAAAAGCTTGTCACCTACCCGCGTACAGACGCGCGCGTTTTATCGACAGCCGTAGCGAAGGAAATCCAGAAAAATATAAAAGGGCTGTGCCGTATCCCCGGCGTACAGGCGTTTGCGCAGGAAATATTGGAACGGGGCAGTTATAAAAATATTGCAAAGACGCGGTATACGAATGACAAACAGATCACAGACCATTACGCGATCATACCGACGGGGCAGGGGATTGGCGCATTAAATGCGCTGCCCGCAGTTTCCGTAAAGGTTTATGAGACGATCGTCCGCCGGTTCCTTGCGGTGTTCTATCCGCCGGCGGTTTACCGCAGATTCAATCTGGTATTTCAGGTAAAGGGAGAAAAGTTTTTTTCGGGTTTTAAGGCGCTGGAAGACGCCGGTTATCTCAGGGTGATGGAGTATTCGTTTTTTAAGAAAAAGGGAGCGGATGCGGAAAAGGGCGCCGAAAAAGATACGGGATCAGATGCGGAGCAGGAATCCGTACAGGCGGACGGCGGGCTTCTCGCCGCTGTTGCGGCGTTAAAAAAGGGCATGACGGTAAACGTCGCGGACTTTTGGATAAAAGAGGGCGAGACGTCGCCGCCAAAACGGTATAATTCCGGCTCGATGATCCTTGCAATGGAAAATGCGGGGCAGCTGATTGAGGACGAGGAGCTGCGCGCCATGATCAAAGGGAGTGGCATTGGCACGAGTGCGACAAGGGCGGAGATCCTTGCAAAGCTTGTGAAAAATAAATATCTGGCATTGAATAAAAAAACGCAGCAGATCACGCCGACGCTGCTTGGCGAGATGATCTTTGACGTGGTGAATGCGTCGATTCGCTCCCTGCTGAACCCGGAGCTGACCGCAAGCTGGGAAAAGGGGCTGACGTATGTAGCGGAGGGGTCGATCACGCCGGAGGAATATATGGTGAAGCTGGAGCATTTTATCAGGAGCAGGACAAGCGGCGTTTTGAACCTGAACAACCAATATATGCTGCGGGCATATTTTGACAGGGCGAGCGCATATTATAAAAACACGTAAAAAGGGTGGAAAACAATGGAACAATGTAAAATTGAAAATATGTATGATCTGAGCCATACGATTGCTGCGGAGCTGTTTGCGGGAGCGGTCTATCCATGGGAGCTGCTTGGGAAGATCAGCGATTTTATCACAGCGCTTGGCGAGCGGCTGGACCCCGCGGTCTATGAGAAGCGGGGCGAACAGATCTGGGTGGCGAAGTCTGCCGAGGTCGCGCCGACCGCCTGCTTAAACGGGCCGCTGATCATTGACGAAGACGCGCAGATCCGCCATTGCGCGTTTGTGCGCGGGAGCGCGATTGTCGGGAAAGGCGCGGTTGTCGGAAATTCAACGGAATTGAAAAATGTCATTTTATTTGATGGCGTGCAGGTTCCGCATTATAATTACGTAGGAGATTCGATTCTCGGCTACAAATCGCATATGGGCGCGGGCTCGATCACTTCTAACGTAAAGTCCGACAAGACGTTGGTTGCAGTGAAGGATAAGGAGAGCGGGGAGCAGATCGAAACCGGGCTGAAAAAATTTGGGGCGATGCTTGGCGATTTCGTAGAAGTGGGCTGCAATTCCGTATTAAATCCGGGAACGGTCGTCGGGCGGAATACCAATATCTATCCGCTTTCTATGGTGCGCGGCGCGGTTGCGGCGAATGCGGTTTATAAGAAGGGGAATGAGGTTGTAAAAAAATATTGAGGCCGGGCCAATGACAGATCCGGCGGGTTTGCGTTTTGAAAAAACGGCTTTCGGGGAGCTCCCGAAAGCCGTTTCACTGTCTTTATGCCATTTTCTGTTCCGAAAGGTTTTTCTGCGCCGTCGTCAGCATCAGCTTAATGCGGTTCAGCTGGTTGACCTCGCTTGCGCCCGGATCGTAATCGATCGCTACAATGTTTGCCGCCGGATAGCGGTGGCGCAGCGCTTTGATCACGCCTTTGCCCACGATATGGTTCGGCAGGCAGCCAAATGGCTGTGTGCAGACGATATTATTCGTCCCGGTGTGGATCAGCTCTAACATTTCGCCGGTCAGGAACCAGCCTTCGCCGGTCTGGTTGCCTTCCGATACGATCGGGGAGGCGTATTTGGCAAGCTGTTCAATATGCGCCGGAGGGCAGAAATGCCTGCTCTTTTCAAATTCGTCCCGCGCCGCGCCGCGCAGCCATTCCAGAAAACGGATGCCGAGGTTTGCCATGCGCGCGGATTTCTTCGGGTTGCCGCAGAGTTCCGCTTTAAAGTTCTGGTTGTAGAACGTGTAGAGCAGAAAATCCGTCAGGTCAGGCACAACGGCCTCCGCGCCTTCTGCTTCCAAAAGCTCGACCAGATGATTGTTGGCCGCAGGCAGGAATTTTACCAGGATCTCGCCGACTACGCCGACCTTTGGCTTTACGACATTTAACCGCGGCAGGCTGTCAAAATCGCGTATGATCTGGCGGCACATCTGCTTATATTTCCGGTGGGAAAGGATGTGGCCCGGCGATAAAAAGTCTGTGACGCGTTCCTTCCATTTCCGGTGCAGCGCATCCGCCGCGCCGGGCGTCGCTTCATACGGCCTTGTCGCATACAGGCAGCGCATGAAGATGTCCCCAAATTCCAGCGCATACAGGCCATGCTGTACGAGTACCGGCGTGAACCGGAAGCCCGGATTTTTCTCAAGCCCGCTTAAATTGATGGAGATGACTGGCACATCTTTATAGCCCGCCTTTTCCAGCGCGCGGCGGATAAAGCCGATGTAGTTTGAGGCCCGGCAGCCGCCTCCCGTCTGGGAGATTAAAACAGCGGTTTTTTCCATATCATATTTGCCGGAGGTGACGGCGTCCATGATCTGCCCCACAACGATCAGGGACGGATAACAGGCGTCATTATTGACATATTTCAGCCCCGTATTGACGGCGGTTCGGTTATCGTTATCCAGAACGATGATGTTGTAGCCGGCCGAGCGGAACGCAGGCTCTAACAGCTCAAAATGGATCGGCGACATCTGCGGGCAGAGAATGGTGTAATTTTCCCGCATTTCTTCGGTAAAGACCTTCCGTTCCATGGCGGACGGGACGATCCCGCGCTTTGCCTGCTTCTGTTCGCGCACGCGGATGGCGGCGAGCAGGGAGCGGATGCGGATCCGCGCCGCGCCCAGGTTGCTGACCTCATCAATTTTTAAACAGGTATAGATCTTGCCTGATTTTGTCAGAATGTCGCTCACGCAGTCCGTTGTCACCGCGTCCAGGCCGCACCCGAATGAGTTGAGCTGTATCAGATCCAGGTTGTCTACGGTTTTGACATAGTTTGCGGCGGCATACAGGCGCGAGTGGTACATCCACTGGTCCATGACGATCAGCGGGCGTTCCACCTGATGCAGGTGTGAGATCGAATCCTCGGTCAGGACGGCGACGCCATAGGAGTTGATCAGCTCCGGTATGCCATGGTTGATCTCCGGGTCGATATGGTATGGGCGGCCTGCCAGCACAATGCCGCGTTTTCCGGTCGTGCGCAGCCATGCAAGCGTTTCCTCCCCTTTTTTGCGGATTTTTTCACGCGCGCGTTCAAGCTCCGCCCAGGCTGCGTCCGCCGCTGCAAACGTCTCCTCGTCCGGAATCTTAAACTGTGCGCCGAATATTTTGGAGAGGCCGATCTTTAACGTGTCCAGGTCCTGGAACGAGAAAAACGGGTTGTAAAACGGGATCTTGCCGCTGGAGATCTCGTCCACGTTGTTTTTGATGTTTTCCGCATAGGACGTTACGATCGGGCAGTTATAATGATTGTTCGCGTCCGGAAATTCCTGCCGCTCGTACGGGATGCACGGGTAGAAGATAAAATCCGGTTTCTGCCGGATAAGCCACGCAATATGCCCGTGCGCAAGCTTCGCCGGATAACATTCCGATTCGCTCGGGATGCTCTCAATGCCCATTTCGTAAATATCCCTTGTTGACTGCGGGGAGAGGATCACGCGGAAAAACAGCTTTTTGAAAAATACCGCCCAGAACGGATAGTTTTCATACAGGTTTAAGACCCGTGGGATGCCGACCGTCCCCCTTACCGCATCCTGCGCGGAAAGCGGCTCGTAGTCAAATAAATATTTATTTTTAAAATCAAACAGATTCGGGATCTGCTCCTTATTTTTTTCGCGGCCAAGCCCGCGCTCACAGCGGTTGCCGGTGATATACTGCCTGCCGCCGCCGAAACGGTTGATGGTCAAAAGGCAGTGGTTGGTACATCCCTGGCAGCGCGAAAGCCGCGTGTCGTAGGACATGGCGTTGATCTCTTCGATGGAAAGCATCGTGGAGGCCCGTCCGTCCTCATGGCGTTCCCTTGCGATGAGCGCTGCGCCGAAAGCCCCCATAATGCCTGCGATGTCCGGCCTTACGGCATGTACGCCGGATATTTTTTCAAAGCTGCGCAGGACGGCGTCATTATAGAACGTGCCGCCCTGTACGACGATGTGTTTTCCAAGCTGTGACGCATCGGACAGTTTGATGACCTTAAACAGCGCGTTTTTGATGACGGAATAGGCGAGCCCGGAGGAAATGTCCGCAACGGACGCGCCTTCTTTCTGCGCCTGTTTTACTTTGGAGTTCATAAATACCGTACAGCGCGTGCCCAGATCGATCGGGTGTTCGGCAAATAACGCTTCTTTTGCAAAATCTTCCACCGAATAATTCAGTGATTTTGCAAATGTTTCGATAAAAGAACCGCACCCGGAGGAGCATGCTTCATTTAACTGCACGCTGTCAACGGTCTGGTTTTTGATTTTGATGCATTTCATATCCTGCCCGCCGATATCGAGGATACAGTCCACATCCGGCTCAAAAAATGCGGCGGCATAATAATGGGAAACGGTTTCCACTTCGCCGTCGTCGAGCATGAGGGCGGCTTTCATCAGCGCTTCGCCATAGCCGGTCGCGCAGGAGTGGACAATCTGCGCTTTTGGCGGCAGCGTTTTATAGATCTCCCGGATAGCGCGGATGCAGGCGGCAAGCGGGCTGCCGTTATTATTTTCATAAAAAGAGTACAGCAGGGCGCCGTCTTCGGCGACAAGCGCGACTTTCGTAGTCGTAGAGCCTGCGTCGACGCCCAGGTAGCAGTTCCCTTCGTAAGAGGCAAGGGCGCGCGTTTTCACATGGTTGTTGCCATGGCGCGCTAAAAAAGCGTCGTATTCCGACTGGGAAGAAAACAGCGGTTCCATGCGTTCGACTTCAAATTCCAGATGGAGATCGGAAGAGAGCCGGTTTAAAATATCGTCTAACGTCGTTGCGGCTTCTTCTTTATAATTCAGCGCAGAGCCGACAGCCGCAAACAGATGGGAATGTTCGGGCGTGACCGTATGTTCCTCATCCAGTTTTAATGTGCGGATAAACGCCGCCTTTAATTCTGATAAAAAGTGCAGCGGGCCGCCGAGGAAAGCGACATGTCCGCGGATCGGCTTCCCGCAGGCAAGTCCGCTGATGGTCTGGTTTACGACCGCCTGGAAAATAGAGGCGGCGAGGTCTTCCCTTGTCGCGCCCTCATTAATGAGCGGCTGGATGTCCGTTTTGGCGAATACGCCGCAGCGCGCCGCGATCGGGTAGATCTCATGGTAATTTTTTGCATATTCATTCAGTCCCGGCGCGTCTGTCTGTATCAGGGCGGCCATCTGGTCGATAAAGGAACCTGTCCCTCCGGCGCAGATGCCGTTCATGCGCTGCTCCACGTTGCCGTTTTCAAAATAGATGATCTTGGCGTCTTCCCCGCCAAGCTCGATGGCGACGTCTGTCTGCGGCGCGTAATGCTGCAGGGTGGCCGCAACGGAAATGACTTCCTGGATAAACGGGATATTAAGGTGTTTGGCAAGCGTGAGCCCGCCGGACCCTGTGATCATCGGGGCGACGGCAATCCCGCCAAGCTGGCCCCGCGCTTTTTGCAGGAGCGCGCTCAGGGTTTCGCGGATATTTGCAAAATGCCGCTCGTAATCCGAAAATAACAGTTCGTCCGCTTCGTTTAAAACTGCAATCTTTACGGTTGTGGAACCGATGTCGATTCCAAGCTTATACAACGTTTCTTTACTCATATTCTCACCTGAATCATTTTGTATTTTTATTGATCTTGCTTTGTCTCCCGAAAACATTCTACATTATACGACACGAAAAGAAAAAAGACAATTCATTCGGAATGATTTTATAATCTTTTCACAAATGCCGGATTGGTCCATTATATGAGGCAGGGGGCAGCAAAATGTAACTTTTTTCCCAAAATGGAATACGTTAATAAAGAGTGCAGGATAACAATGGAAATCCTGATAGATGCGTGTGAGGTGTTTTGCTATGGACGATAATCTGATGGGACGGAATGATGAAAAAGTGCGCTGCCAGGGCATACTCCATGTTGTGAAAAAGGGAGATACCCTGTACAGGATCGCAAAAATGTACCATGTGCCGCTTGCGAGAGTCATGTTTGCGAACCCGTATGTGGATGTATATAATCTTCAGGTTGGGGATGAGATCTGTGTGCCGGTCATGACGCCGCGTCCGCCGATGGGAGAAAACCAGCCGGGGATGCGTCCGCCAATGGAAGGGAACCAGCCGGGGATGCGCCCGCCGATGGGGGAAAACCAGCCGGGGATGCGCCCGCCAATAGGGGAAAACCAGCCGGGGATGCGCCCGCCGATGGGAGGAAACCGGCCGGGGATGTGTCCATGCCCGCCATCGGGAGAAAATCGGCCGGAAATGCGCCCGCCGATGGACAGCGGCTGGATGGGCGGCCCATGCAGAGACTGCACAGATGGGAGCCGTCCGTCTTTGATACAGCCGCGGTATAATATGGAAGAAAACAGAATGGAAGAGCCGCTTCCGATGGATGGGGAGAGCGAGCCGGACGCGGCAGACCGGACGTCGGATACGGATGAGGGGTACCTGCGCAGGCTGCGGACGCCGATGTATGAAAACGGTATGGACGGCGGGCGCAGGCGGCAGCCGTAGTCTGCGGCTGGCTGTTTGCGGCGCTGTGAAAGGAAAACGGATATTTACATGAAACTGATAAAAAAGGAGCTGCCGTTTTACGTGTCTTTGTTCGTTAAAGCGGCAGCTTCTGCATTCGCCGGGCGTATTTTTAGGCATAAATGGCAAAAAAATTCTGGAAGAAAAAAGATAAAACAGGTTTACATAATTGTAAAAATAAGAGATAACAGTCCTTTATATCTGATAAAAATAAAATAATAACATTGAAATCTAATTATCTGACAATATAACGAAAATCACGTATTTACATTTCCCCAAAAAAGTTGTATAGTTTCCTTTAGTGAAATATGAATCCCAAAACAGACAGGAACTACCGGAAGAAATGATTCAGAAAGGATTGAGGTTATGAACAGAAACATACCAAATGAAAGCAATGCAAAACCGATGGGCATGTATGACCCGCGTTTTGAGCATGACAGCTGCGGGATTGGCGCAGTCGTGAATGTAAAAGGCGTAAAGAGCCATGCGACCGTTGAGAATGCGTTAAAGATCGTAGAAAATCTCCAGCACCGCGCCGGAAAGGACGCGGAGGGGAAGACGGGGGACGGCGTCGGCATTCTGCTGCAGGTTTCCTATAAATTTTTCTCGCAGGCGTGTAAACCGCTTGGCATAGAGCTTGGCGGCGACAGGGACTTCGGCGTGGGCATGTTTTTCTTCCCGCAGGATGAATTCAAGCGCCAGAGGGCGAAAAAAATGTTTGAAGTCATCGTGGAGAAAGAAGGCATGGAGTTCCTCGGATGGAGAAAAGTGCCGAATGCGCCGGAAAAGCTCGGAAAAAAAGCGGTGGACTGTATGCCGTATATCATGCAGGGATTTGTCAGACGTCCGAAGGACGTGGAGAAGGGGCTTGCTTTTGACCGGAAGCTTTATATCGCGCGGCGCGTCTTTGAACAGTCCAATGACTTTACATATGTCTGTTCGCTATCCAGCCGCACCATCGTATACAAGGGCATGTTTTTAGTAGATCAGCTCCGCTCGTTCTTCTCAGATCTGCAAGATCCGAATTACGAGAGCGCGATCGCAACGGTGCATTCCCGTTTCTCGACCAATACGAACCCGAGCTGGGAGCGCGCGCATCCAAACCGTTTTATCGTGCATAACGGGGAGATCAATACGATCCGCGGAAATGTGGATAAGATGTTCGGGCGCGAGGAAAACATGACGTCCGGTGCGCTCGGGCAGCAGCTGTCGAAAGTGCTTCCGGTCGTAAACGCGGAAGGATCGGACTCGGCGCAGCTTGACAATACGCTGGAATTTTTCGTGATGAGCGGCATGCCGCTCCCGCTTGCGGTCATGATCATGATACCGGAGCCGTGGTCGCACAACGATACGATGACGCAGAAAAAGAAAGATTTTTACCAGTATTATGCGACGATGATGGAGCCGTGGGACGGTCCGGCGTCGATCCTGTTTTCGGACGGCGACATGATGGGGGCTGTGCTCGACCGGAACGGACTGCGCCCGTCGCGCTATTACATTACGAATGACGACCAGCTGATCTTATCCTCCGAGGTCGGCGTGCTTGACATTGACCCGACCAAGATTGTGCGCAAGGACCGCCTGCGCCCGGGTAAGATGCTGCTCGTGGACACGATCCAGGGGCGGATCATCGGAGATGATGAGATTAAGGAATATTATGCGGGGAAGCAGCCGTACGGCGAATGGCTGGACAGGAACCTTGTGCATCTGGGCAACCTGAAGATTCCGAATGAGCGTGTGCCGGAATTTACAAAGGAAGAGCGGGAAAAAATGCAGCGCGCGTTTGGCTATACTTACGAGTCCATGAAAGAGGTCATTCTGCCGATGGCGTTAAATGGCGGGGAGTCGACAAGCGCAATGGGCATTGATATCCCGCTGGCTGTGCTTGCGGACGACCACCAGCCGCTGTTTAACTATTTTAAACAGCTGTTTGCGCAGGTAACCAACCCGCCGATTGATTCCATTCGCGAAAAGGTGGTGACGTCTACCTGTATTTATATGGGGGACGACGGCAATCTTTTGGAGGAGCGGCCGGAAAACTGCCAGGTGATCAAGGTCAATAACCCGATCCTTACGAATACGGACTTGATGAAAATCCGCGCGATGAAGGTCGAGGGCTTCCATGTGGCGGAGATCCCGATCACGTATTATAAAAACACAAGCCTTGAAAAAGCGGTAGACAGGCTGTTTTTAGAGGCTGACCGCGCATACCGGGACGGCGCGAACATTTTGATCCTGTCAGACCGCGGCGTGGACGAAAACCATGTGGCGATCCCGTCCCTGCTGGCGGTTGCGGCATTGCACGAGCATCTCGTCGTGACGAAAAAACGTACGTCGCTTTCGCTTATCCTGGAATCCGGCGAGCCGCGCGAGGTGCATCATTTTGCAACGCTGCTCGGCTACGGCGCGAGCGCGATCAACCCGTATCTGGCGCATGAGACGGTCAAAGAGCTCGTGGAGCTGAAAATGCTGAATAAGGATTACTATGCGGCGATCGACGATTATAACCAGGCGGTCATCAGCGGCATTGTAAAGATCGCCTCCAAGATGGGGATTTCCACGATCCAGTCGTATCAGGGCTCAAAGATTTTTGAAGCGATCGGCATTGACAAGTCTGTGATCGATAAATATTTTACGAATACGGTAAGCAGGATCGGCGGCATTACGTTAAAGGATATTGAAAACGACGTGGATTACCTGCATTCGCAGGCGTACGACCCGCTGGGGCTGGAAACGGATGAATCGCTTGATTCGAGAGGACGGCACAAAATGCGCAGCGGCGCGGAGAAGCATCTGTATAACCCGGCGACGATTCATATGCTGCAGAAATCAACGCGCATGGGGGATTATGAGCTGTTTAAGAAATATACCGAGATGGTAAATGCGGAAGAAAAGAACGCTTATATCCGCGGTATGTTTGATTTTAATTATCCGAAAAAGGGCATTCCGATCGAAGAGGTGGAAAGCGTGGATTCTATCGTGACGAGGTTTAAAACAGGCGCGATGTCCTACGGGTCGATCTCGCAGGAAGCGCATGAGACGCTTGCGATCGCGATGAATATGCTGCATGGGAAATCCAATACGGGCGAGGGCGGCGAGAGCATTGAACGCCTGACGGTCGGGCCGGACGGGTTAAACCGGTGTTCGGCGATCAAGCAGGTGGCGTCCGGCAGGTTCGGCGTCACGAGCCGTTACCTTGTCAGCGCGCAGGAGATCCAGATCAAGATGGCGCAGGGCGCGAAGCCGGGCGAGGGCGGACATCTGCCGGGCGGAAAAGTATATCCATGGATTGCAAAGACGAGGCTTTCCACGCCGGGCGTTTCCCTGATCTCGCCGCCGCCGCACCATGATATTTATTCCATCGAGGATCTGGAACAGCTGATCTATGACCTGAAAAATTCCAACCGCGACGCGAGGATATCCGTAAAACTGGTATCCGAGGCCGGCGTTGGGACGGTTGCCGCGGGCGTTGCAAAAGCGGGCGCGCAGCTGATCCTGATCTCCGGTTATGACGGCGGTACGGGCGCGGCGCCGCGCAGCTCAATCCACAATGCGGGGCTTCCGTGGGAGCTTGGGCTGTCCGAGACGCACCAGACGCTGATTATGAACGGCCTGCGCAATAAGGTGCGGATTGAGACGGACGGAAAATTGATGAGCGGGCGCGACGTAGCGATCGCCGCATTGCTCGGCGCGGAAGAATTTGGCTTTGCGACGGCGCCGCTTGTGACAATGGGCTGTATCATGATGCGCGTATGCAACCTCGATACGTGCCCGGCGGGCATCGCGACGCAGAATCCGGAGCTGCGGAAACGTTTCTCCGGCAAGCCGGAATATGTCGTAAACTTTATGAAATTTATCGCACAGGATCTGCGCGAGATCATGGCGAAGCTCGGCGCGCGCACGATCGACGAGCTTGTCGGGCGCAGCGATCTGCTGCGTGTCCGCGAAGACCTGACGGAACGCCAGAAGGAGATCGATTTGTCGCGTATTTTAAACAATCCGTTTACGGACAGGAGCGAGAAAGTGATCTTCGACCCGAAAAAGGTGTATGACTTTAAGCTGGAAAAGACGAAAGATGAAAAGATTTTGATCAGGCAGCTGCAGGGGGCGCTCGCGGCGGGCGCAAAGCGCAGCCTTGACGTAGAGGTTTCCAATACAGACCGCGCGTTCGGGACGATATTTGGCTCCGAGATCACGAAAAGATATCCGGAGGGGCTGCCGGAAGATACTTATATTGTAAAATGCGCAGGCGCAGGCGGGCAGAGCTTTGGCGCGTTTATCCCGCGCGGCCTGACGCTGGAATTAGTCGGCGATTCCAACGACTATTTTGGCAAGGGGCTCTCGGGCGGTAAATTAGTTGTTTATCCTCCGGCAGGCGTCCGTTATAAAAAAGATGAAAATATCATTATCGGCAATGTGGCGCTTTATGGCGCGACGAGTGGAAAGGCGTTTATCAGCGGCGTCGCGGGCGAGCGGTTCTGCGTGCGCAACTCCGGCGCGAATGCGGTTGTGGAAGGCGTCGGCGACCATGGCTGCGAATATATGACGGGCGGCCGCGTGGTGATTTTGGGACGCACCGGCAAAAACTTTGCGGCGGGCATGAGCGGCGGCATCGCGTATGTGCTGGACGAGGATAACGACCTGTATACAAGGCTGAACAAGGGCATGGTTTCTTCGGAAGAGATCACGTCGAAGTATGACGTGCTGGAATTAAAGGAAATGATCGAGGAGCATGTCAAGCTGACCAATTCGGAAAAAGGGAAACTTGTGCTGGATAATTTCAGCGAGTATCTGCCGAAGTTTAAGAAGATCGTGCCGCATGACTATAAACGTATGCTTATGGCGATCGTCCAGATGGAAGAAAAGGGACTGAACGCGGAGCAGGCACAGATAGAAGCATTTTATGCAAATGCAGGAAGATAGGAGGGGGACGAAATGGGAAAACCGACCGGATTTATGGAGTATGACAGAAAGACGAGTACAGCGATAGAGCCGAAGGAGCGTATTAAGGATTTCCACGAGTTCCATATACCGCTTTCGCAGGAAGAACAGCAGAAACAGGGCGCGCGCTGCATGGAGTGCGGCGTGCCGTTCTGCCAGGCCGGCATGATGATCGAGGGCATGGCGAGCGGCTGCCCGTTACATAACCTGATTCCGGAATGGAACGACCTTGTATATGCGGGGAACTGGGAACAGGCGTATTACCGCCTGAAAAAGACGAATAACTTTCCGGAATTTACGTCCCGCGTATGCCCGGCGCTTTGTGAGGCGGCTTGTACCTGCGGGCATTACGGGGAGTCGGTCACAACGAAGGAAAATGAGCATGGCATTATCGAAAATGCGTATGCGACGGGGCTTGCAAAGGCGCAGCCGCCGAAGGTGCGCACCGGCAAGCGCGTTGCGGTCGTAGGTTCCGGGCCTTCCGGCCTTGCGGCGGCAGACCAGTTAAATAAACGCGGGCATCAGGTGACGGTATTTGAGCGCGACGACCGCGTGGGCGGGCTTTTGATGTACGGCATCCCGAATATGAAGCTTGAAAAGTCGGTGATTGACCGGAAGGTGCAGATCATGAAGGAAGAGGGCATTGAGTTTGTAACGAATGCGAATGTCGGAAAAGAGATCAAGCCCGCGAAGCTCCTGAAGGAATATGACCGCGTGGTGCTTGCCTGCGGCGCAAAGAACCCGAGGGACATCAAGGCGCCGGGCAGGGACGCGAACGGGATTTATTTTGCGGTGGATTTTCTTTCGCAGGTGACAAAGAGTCTTTTAAACTCGGAGCTGAAGGACAAAAAATTTGTATCGCCGAAGGGAAAGCATGTCGTGATCATCGGCGGCGGCGATACGGGCAACGACTGCGTGGGAACGAGCATCCGCCTCGGCGCGGCTTCCGTAACGCAGCTTGAGATGATGCCGAAAGCGCCGGATGTGCGCGCGGAAAATAATCCGTGGCCGGAATGGCCAAAGGTCTGCAAGACGGACTATGGCCAGGAGGAAGCGATCGCGGTCTTCGGGCATGACCCGCGGATCTATCAGACGACCGTAAAAGAGTTCTTAAAGGATAAAAACGGAAATCTGAGCGGCATGGTTATTGTAAAGCTGGAAAATAAGAAGGACGAAAAGACCGGGCGCATGGCGCTTGCGGAGGTGGCGGGCAGCGAGCAGAAAATTCCTGCGGATATCGTGCTGATCGCGGCAGGCTTCCTCGGAAGCGAAAAATATGTCACAGACGCGTTTGGCGTGTCTGTCAACCAGCGCACGAACGTTGCGACGGAAGAGGGGAAATATAAGACGTCGGCGGAAAATGTATATGTCTGCGGCGATATGCACAGAGGGCAGTCTCTTGTCGTATGGGCGATCCGCGAAGGGCGCGAGGTGGCAAGGGAAGTGGATGTAAGCCTGATGGGGTATTCTTATATGGCGGTGCAGTAAAGCGGTCGGTGATGGCTGGCGGCTGAAAAGAGAAAAAGTCTCACAAGCCTTATGTAAATGAGGATGTTGTGAGGCTTTTTTCTGTTTTTTGAAGTGTTTTTCTTTGGCTTACGGGGATTACGCATTAGCCGCTTCAAAATGCACATGATTTATGATAGAATAATAAGGAAAGAAATAACAGTTACCGGACTTCAGAACAGGAGGCATGGATATGGCGAGGACAGTCGGCATTGGCATACAGAATTTTGAAACAGTCATAACAAATAACTATTTTTATATAGATAAAACACGATTTATAAAAGAATGGTGGGAAAGCGGGGACAGCGTGACGCTGATTACACGTCCAAGGCGTTTTGGCAAGACGATCACCATGAGCATGGTGGAATGCTTCTTCTCGGTAAATTACGCGGGGCGGGGAGATTTGTTTGAGGGGCTTTCCATTTGGGAAAATGAAAAATACAGGAGCCTGCAGGGGATCTACCCGGTCATCAGCCTGTCGTTTGCGAATGTAAAGGAAACGACCTGCAGCGGGGCGGTATACCGGATCTGCAACC
>CANQQG010000049.1 GCA_947625875.1 uncultured Lachnospiraceae bacterium | reverse complement strand
AAATGTTCTCCTGTACTTGTAAAATAATCAGATATCCATATTATATCACAAAAACATGGCGCTTAAAAGATTTTTTCACAAAAACAGCCGGCTCACCGCACCGTCTGCATATACAGCCGATAACAGAACCGCGCATCTTCCGCGCTGACCTCTTTATCTGAAAATACCGCCGCGCCCGCAATCCGCATATACCGCTGCCATGCTTCTGCCGGCGCAAAGCTGTATGTCTTTACGAGCAGCGCCCCGTATTCCGCGTCCTTCATATGCCTGCGCAAAACCTTCCCGCGCCTGCAAAGCCTCCGGTAGATCCGGCCGTTGATCCGGCGGACGGCAAGGCTGTAGCGCCCGTCACGCAGCTCCCGGCGCAACGCCCCATAATAGACGCGGCGCGCAAGCGCAAATACTGTCATTGCCGCCGCAAACACTGCCGCGACGCATACTGCATACCGCCATGCGCCGCTCCCCGCATGTCCGCCCGCGCCGTTACCGCCGCCGAAAATGCCAAACAGGCCGTCCCAGAACGTTGTCTCCTGCGGCTGCTGCGGCGCCGTCTCCGCCTGCGGCTGCGCTTCCTCCCCGTCAGCCTGGCCCTGCGGCTGCTGCGGCGCTCCGGACGGCTGCCCCTGCGCCTGCCCCGCATAATACTCCGTACTGGATGTATGGCTGCGGGTCGGCAGGTCGGACGACGTATCCAGATAGCCCGGCGTCATCTCAAAAGGCGTCCATCCGACGCCGTCCAGATAAATCTCCACCCAGGCATGGGCATTGTTATCTTTTACAGAAGCCTCATAGCCGTCCTCTGTACGGACAAACTCCCCAAGCTTTACGATATAGCCGGACGCATAACGCGCAGGAATCCCAAGCGCGCGGAGCAGCAGCGCGCCCGCGCTCGCAAAATGCGTACAGTAGCCTTTCCTGCTTTCCATCAAAAAATATTCCACCGCGTCTGTGCCGTCGTCCACCGCTGGCAGCTCCAGGCTGTATTCCATACATTCCTCCAGAAGCTGCCGCACCCCGTCCGCCATCAGACAGCGCACGACATTCTTGTCATAATAATCCGCGCCGTTCCCGCTGTCCCGCGCCCATTCCGCCAGCGCCAGCAGATTCTGCGCGTATGACATACGCACCCGCAGATCCGGTTCAGAGGCTTCGCTGTCATAAGCGCCCTCCGGCAGGATGCTCTCATACGGATTCAGATACTTCCCGACCGCCGGAACCTCCGCAGGCACACTGCAGTAAGCCTCCTCCGCAAACGCCTCATACCAGGAAAGCCCCTCGTTCCCCGTCATGCCGGCGTCAGAATTTTGCAGCGTATACCATTCCGGAGCGCCCGTCCACGCCCGGACAGAAATGCGCTTCTGCGTACGGGATCTTTTCGCCGTCCCATCTCCCGATATACCGACCGAATCCCCGTCCCCGGCAGGATCCGAAAAATACGGCAGATACGCAAAACGGTCTCTCACGCCGCTGTATTCGACCGTAAGCCGCCCCGCCGCCATTTCCGACGAATCCGCGCCGGAGCTTCCGCCCGTCCAAAAATCATATCCTTCCCGCAAAAGCATTTTTGAAGCCGTATCATAATCGGCGCCGGCGGCTTTGCAGGCTTCTTTAAACGCCTGCTTTTCACATACCCATCTGCCGCCCCGGTACTCCGTCCCGTAAAAACCTTTCAGGTACAGATTGCCCAACGGCGTCTCCTGCGACGTCACCTTCAGCATTTCCTTTCCCGTATACTGCGGCGTCTGGTTATCAACAAATTCCTGCGACGTCAAAAATATGCCTGCGGAGAGGCTCTTTATGCGCTGTTCCGTTTTTTTCTGAAAGCTGCGCGCCGCCGGTGCGGAAGCAAGCAGCTTTTTCGACGTCCCCATAAAAAAGAACATACTGAGCAGCATGAGCGTGAGCGCCAGTACGCCCACGCGGAATCCCGCCGCCAAACGCCTCCCGGCAGACGGCCCGCCGTCCGCAGCGGACACGCACGTGAGCATACGCTTCCGTTTCCGCCCGCGCCCGCCCGCATACAGCATCAAAACGCCCGCAAACAGAGCCGTCAGCCCAAGCGTCTTTGGCGCAAATCCAACCGAAAGCTCCGCATATAATACAAGAAACGGCGGCAGCGGCAGAAACAGGCGGACGCCAACGCTCAATGAAACTGCCGTAAAAAATACCGTAACCGCAAAAAGCCAGAAAAAAACTGCCGCCGCCGCTTTGTCCGCCTCTCCCTGCAAAACCGGAAAATTCGTTTTCAGATGCTTATTCAGCAGCGCGGCATATGCGCCGAGCGCCGCCTCCGTCCCCGCCCGGATGTCCTCTTTCCCTTCACGCAGGCGGAACAGGCCGGCTGTCAGCAGGGCGCCGTCAAGGCACAGGCGGCAAAGCCATCTCAGACGCCCATCCAGCTGTCCGGCCGCCGCAAACAAAAACACAAGGCCCGCCAATATAACATCAGCGCGCCAGACCATTGCATTTGCAGCTCTCCAATCCGGAAACACATCTGCGAGCATAAAAAGCGATGCATGCCAAAAGGCAAGCGCGACCAGCAATTCCGCCGCACAGGCGGACAGCGCGCCGCGCATCCGGCTCCCAAATGTCATTTCTTTTCTTTTTTCAGGGCGCATCCGGCATTTCCCCCTTTTATACTCCCAATCGTGCCCGCAGCCTGCAGTTTAAAGCTCCAGTTCCAGCCCCTGCAATCCTTCTTTCCATCTCCGCGCGTCCAGCTTTGCAGTCCGCTCCCCGTTTACCCGGATTTCCAGCGTTTCATTTAACAGAACGCTAAAACAGTAAGCGTCCCCGCGGTATTGCTCTTTATAAAGCTCCGTCAGGTCTGAAGGAGCCTGTGCGCCCGCCTCTTCCATATAACGGCACAAAAACAGATACAGCCCTTCCTCATCTTCCACGCGCATACGCGCCAGTTCCTTCAGACGCGCGCTGTACCATACGGCATAGTGCGGGCATCCCGCCGCCATTACAGAAAAGGAAAGGGATGCCGCGACGGAAAAGAATGCGTTTAACGCTTCCTTCCCGACGCGTTTTTTCTGACAGTCAAACAGCAGAATGAGCGGACACGCCTTTGGCAGGCTGTTTTCTTTCACAAGCAGGCTGTCCGTCTTCGCGCTGAGTTTCCAGTGGATATTCTGTATTTTATCCCCATCGCGGAACGGACGGACGTCAAACAGCTCGCTGCTGTCGTATCCCGGACGCTCTGCGTCATAGATATCCGCATCCGCATAAAAATTTCTGACCAGGGCGCCTAACCGCACAGCCGTCTCCTGTATCGCAGGCAGCACAAGTACGGACGCGCGGCTTTTTATCCGCCTGCTGATAAAAAAAAGCCCGGTCATATCGTATATCCGCACTTTTTTCAGGCATACCTCATAACTGCCATAGGAGTCGGGGACAATCTCATATTGATACGTCCGCTCAGCCCCGCCGCCCGCCGGACCGGCTTCCAGCCATCTGCCTGTTTTTTTCCTGCCCAGCGCATTTGCGCAGGACAACCGGTATACCATCCGCGTATCAATCCCGCGCCTGAAATACGTGCGTATCCTTACCGCAACCGGCTGTCCGATCTCCGCTGCGGCAAGCGGGATCTCCACCGCGCACCGGACCGCGGAATACAAAAACGCAAGATAAAAAACGGCCGCCCCAAGCAGCAAAAGCTGCGCAAAGCCAAGCAGCGCAAGCGGTACGCTTTTAAATAAAAGCGCAAGATACAACGTCGCCCCGCTTATCAAAATGCCGATCAATAAATTTAACACAGCGCCGCCTTTCTATTTCTACTCCAAAAACCGCTCATCGGCTCTTTCCAAAATGACGCGTTTTATAAGTGACCGGCTCTTTCACGCCCGATAAGATCTCGCCGAGGACGGCTTCCGCCGCCATATGCGCCACACGCGCCTTTGTGTTTAACAGGATCCGGTGTTTTGCAACGTCCAAAAAAATATCCGCCACATCCTGCGGCAGTACATAATCGCGCCCCTGCATAAACGCCCAGGCTTTCGCCATTTTTGTACACGCGATCGTGCCGCGCGGGCTGACGCCCAGTTCAATATACGGATTTTCCCGCGTCGCCTGCGAAAGCTTTGCGATATATTCGTAGACTTCTTCCTGGACAAACGCCTGCGCCGCCTGCCGCTGGAGCTGCGTCAGCTCCCCCGCATCCAGAACCGCGCCGATCTGATCTGTCCCTTCCTGCATATTCTTTCCTCTGGCAATGTCGATCTCACTGTCCATGTCCGGATAACCCATATGCATACAGATCATAAAACGGTCCAGCTGCGACTCCGGCAGAAGCTGTGTGCCCGCGCTGCCCTTTGGATTCTGCGTCGCTATGACATGGAACGGGACAGGCACCGCATGCCGCTCCCCGTCCACCGTCACATATCCCTCTTCCATAACTTCCAAAAGCGCCGACTGCGTTTTCGGGGAAGTCCGGTTGATCTCATCCGCCAAAAACAGGTTGCACATTACCGTACCCGGATAATAAACAAACGTATCCGTCTGCTTCTGGTACATATGAAAGCCCAGGATATCGGACGGCATGACGTCCGGCGTAAACTGCACCCGGTTATTCTGCAGCGCCATCGCCCGCGAAAACGCGACCGCAAGCGTCGTCTTCCCGACGCCCGGCACGTCTTCGATCAATATATGGCCGCCTGCCAGCACCGCCGCAAGCGCCTTGCGGATACAGTTCTCCTTTCCGGCCAGGACCTTCTTTACTTCTTCTACAACCGCATCCGCCTTCTGATATGCGTTTTCCATTCTTAACCCCTTTAATCCGCATGTACTGCGCCGATCAATTCGTTCACATCATTTACATGGCGCGCCGCCATATAATGGCAGATGCCGTCCGCAATGTCCGTCGCCGCGGAAGGATTTGTGAAGTTTGCCGTCCCTACGGAAACTGCCGTCGCGCCCGCCAGCATCAATTCCACCGCGTCCTCCGCGTTCATCACGCCGCCCATTCCAATGATCGGGATCTTTACCGCCTGCGCCGTCTCATAGACCATACGGACTGCCACCGGATGGATCGCCGGGCCGGAAAGCCCGCCCGTCTTATTGGCAAGCGCGAACTTCCCTGTATTTACATCGATCTTCATGCCTGTGATCGTATTGATCAAAGATACCGCGTCCGCGCCCTCCGCCTCGACAGCCTTTGCCATCTCCGCTATGCTCGTCACATTCGGGCTGAGCTTCATGATAATTGGATGCCCGGCGCGCCTTTTTATTTCCTTTGTAATCTGCGCCGCCATCTTCGGATCCTGCCCAAACGCAATGCCGCCCTCTCTGACATTCGGGCAGGAGATATTGATCTCCAGCATATCTACCGGCTGGCTGTTCAGACGCTCTACCACCTCAAGGTAATCCGTTATGGACCTGCCGCAGACATTTACAATGATCCTCGCGTCATACTGCTTTAAAAACGGAATGTCGCGCTCGATCAGCACGTCCACGCCCGGATTCTGCAGGCCGACGGCATTTAACATCCCGCCGTACACTTCCGCGATGCGCGGCGTCGGATTGCCTTCCCAGGGCACATTGGAAACGCCCTTTGTCACGACCGCGCCGAGTTTATTCAGATCCACAAACTGCGCATACTCCATGCCGGAACCGAATGTCCCGGATGCCGTCATGACCGGATTTTTAAAGGTAACGCCGGCAATCGTCACTTTGGTCTTCATCAGATATCCACCTCCTCCGCCCGGAATACCGGGCCTTCGGTACAGATGCGCTTGTTGTTGACCTGCGTATGGGAATCGCGGTTTAACGTCCTGCAGACACATCCCAGACACGCGCCAATGCCACACGCCATACGCTCCTCAAGCGAGATCCAGCACTCCAGCTTCTGTTCCTTTGCATACGCTTTGAGCGCCTTTAACATCGGCATCGGCCCACACGCATAAATAATATCCGCATCCAGCCCGTTTGCGCGTATTGCATCCAGCACATTGCCCTCCGTCCCCGCGCTTCCGTCTTCCGTCGCGATATAGACGCCGCCGTATTTTTCAAATTCCTCGCTCAAAAACAGCTCGCGGCTGCGGTAGCCCAGTATCATCTGCTTTTCACAGTTTAATTCTTTTGCCAGCTGCAAAAGCGGTGGGATGCCGACGCCGCCGCCGATCAAAAACGCTTTCCCCGACTTTTTCGGGAAACCGTTTCCCAGGGGGCCTACGATATCAAGCGGTACGCCGGTGCGCATATGGGAAAATTCTTCCGTCCCTTTTCCCACAACGCGGTACACGAGCCGCAGCGCACAGTCCTCCCGGTCAATTTCACAGATACTGACCGGCCGCGGCAGCAATCTGCTCCCGTCATGGCAGTACACATTGATAAACTGCCCCGCCTTTGCAACAGAAGCTATTTTTTCCGTATGCAGCCACATACTGTAAATGTCCGTCGCGATCTCTTCCTGACGGATAATGACTGCCTGTTCTTTTAACTTTTCGGTCATTGTCTTATGCTCCTTTTTATAATGCCGCGTCCAGCGCGCCATTGATATCCGCGATCATATCAAGCGTTGCCTGCCTCGCGGCTTCCGCGTAATGCTCCCCGCCGAATTTTGCATACGCTTCCTGTTTATACGCCGCGATAATGCCGCGGGAAGAATTTACGATCGCGCCGAGCCTGTCCTTATTAAAGTAATGCGCCAGATCCGCGCCCCTGCCGCCCTGTGCGCCATAGCCCGGCACCAGGATAAACGTCTTTGGCATCAGCCTGCGCATGGCTTTTCCCACTTCCGGATACGTTGCGCCGACGACCGCGCCGATATAGCTGTAATCACTGCCCATATGCTCCGCGCCCCACGCCGCGACTTTTTCGCCGACAAGCTCATACAGCGGCTTTCCGTCAACCAGACGGTCCTGAAATTCGCCGCTTGAGGGATTCGAGGTCTTTACGAGAATGAAGAGCCCTTTCTTTTCCTCTTTGCAGACGTCGATAAACGGTTTTATGCCGTCCGTCCCCAGATACGGGTTTACCGTCGCGAAATCTTCCTGGAATACGGGATACGTCCTGCTCCCGACCGCAATCCTGCCAAGATGCGCGGCCGCATATGCAGCCGACGTCGAACCGATATCCCCGCGCTTTACGTCTCCGATCACGATCAGCCCTTTTTCATGGCAGTAGTCGACCGTCTTCTGGAATGCCGCCAGCCCTTCCACGCCAAACTGCTCGTACATCGCGATCTGCGGCTTCACCGCCGGAATCAGGTCGTATGTACAGTCGATAATCCCCCTGTTAAACTGCCAGACCGCTTCCGCCGCGCCTTTTAAAGTCTCCCCGTACGTCTCATACGCCTGTTTTAAAATATGCTCCGGCACATAAGAAAGCATCGGATCCAGCCCGACTACAATCGGGGCATTTGTCTCTTTGATTTTCTGAATTAATTTTTCGATCATCTTACCACCTCCGCCTGATATGCGATCTCGCCGTCTACGACCGTCGCGCGCACCGCACCGGTCACGCGCCTGCCGTCAAACGGGGTATTCCTGCTCTTTGACGCAAATTTGGAAGCGTCAATGTTATATTCTTTTTTCGGATCGAACACCACAATATCCGCCGGCCGCCCCTCTAACAGTGTGCCGCGGTCGATGCCCAGCACCTGCGCCGGATTGTAGCTCATCTTTTCCGCCATCTGCATCGGCGTCAGCCAGCCGCCCAGCACCAGCTCCGTATACGTCAGCGCGGCCGCCGTCTCAAGCCCGATAATGCCAAACGGCGCGCGCAGCATGGATTCGTTTTTATCCTCTTTTGTATGCGGCGCATGGTCGGTGGCGATGACTTCCACCACATCCGCTTTCAGCGCCCTGCGCAGCGCCTCCACGTCCTCTTTTGTCCGCAACGGCGGGTTCATTTTATAATTCGTATCACCCGGGATCATGTCGTCCGAGGTCAGCGTAAAGTGATGCGGGCATACTTCCGCCGTCACGTGCGCGCCCTGCTGGCAGGCGAGCTTTTTGATCTCCACACTCTCCCTCGTGGAGCAATGGCATAGATGCAGCTTCACGCCCGTCTCTTTCGCGATCAGGACGTCGCGCCCGATGATAATGTCCTCTACGGAATTGGAAATGCCCGGAAGCCCGTTTTTCGCCGCGTTCGCATCTTCGTTCACAACGCCGCCGCGCACCATATTCGCGTCCTCGCAATGGGACAGCACCGGGATGCCAAGCCTGGCCGCGATGCGCATCGCATCGCGCAAAAGCCCCGCGTCCATCACCGATTTGCCGTCCTCGCTGATCGCCGGGCTGCCCGCCTTTACCATTTTTTCAATATCGGCGAGCTGCTTCCCCTGCATCCCCTTTGTGATCGCGCCCGCCTGGTACACATGCACCTTTACCATGTTTTTCGCTTTGTTGCGGACATAGTTTACAACGTCCTCATTATCTACAACCGGCTTTGTGTTCGGCATCGCAACGATCGTCGTGTAGCCGCCGCGCGCCGCAGCCGCAGCCCCCGTCACAACCGTCTCTTTTTTTTCAAACCCCGGATCGCGCAGATGCACATGCAGATCGATAAACCCCGGCATGACCAGACAGCCTTCCGCGTCTATGACCGTATCCGCAGTTTCTTTTATCTGTTCCCCGACTTTGCTGATGATCCCGTCTTCCACAAAGATATCCGCAACCCGGTCTGTCTTCTGCGCCGGTTCAAGAACCCTGCCATTTTTTATTAAAAGTGTCATGATGGCTCTCCCTTCCCATATTGTTATTCAAAAAAACACCCTGATAAAACCATCATACCATATCCGAAATTTGACAGCAACAGAGCAATGCAAATTTATCTGTCGAAAATTTACTTATCTCTTTTTCTCCTGCCTTGTCTTTTTGATCGTCTCGTTCCCCGCTCCGAGGAGCAGTTTAAACGTATTGGAAAGCACGTCGCGGTCTTCGTCCGTCAGCTCCCGCTGCGAGCGCAGGATCTCCGCAACCGTCTTCCATTTCAAATGGTAAAAATCCTCGACGTCTTTTACCTTCGCGCGTTCGAGCATCGTAAAAAGCGTGTCGATAAACCGTTTCCGCTGCGGCAGCTCCATCGCCGATATCCAGGACTTTAGCGTTTCATCCAGGACCTGGCTGCGGTCGGAGACTTCCTCCTCAAAGACCAGCTCCCCGCCGAGGACTTCCCATGTGCGCATATCGTGCTGCCTTGCGCCGCCGGCCGTACTGCGCACAACCCGGTAATCCGCCCCCTGCTCTAAGAGCAGCCCGACGATCGCCTGCTGCGGCATGATACGGCGGATAAGCGGCAGGAGTTTTTGATAGGACGGCGCCTGCAGCGTCGTCTCGCCAAACCCCGGCCCGTCGTTGCTGTAGATCTGCGCGATCTTCCCGCGCACGTCCTCCCCGCAGTGGACGGACGCATAGATCGCCAGGTTGCCGCCCTTTGAATGGCCGCCGACGCGCACGTTTTTTTGTGTGCCGCGGACGGCTTTTTCCAGATAGCGGACCGCCTTTTCCTGCCCCGGCGTATGCTCAAGGTACGCCATGTTAAAATTCTCCCGCCAGCCGACCATCGTCCCGTCCGTCCCGCTGTAGGACACAAACAGGCTCCCGTCGTCCAAAGACGCGCAGACAGCGGAAAACTGCGACTGCTCCTGCGCGTCAATGTCTTTTACATATGCGGAAAGGCAGATATTTTCAAACCGCCGCGTACGCGCCATGCGGCGCATGACAAACACCGCCGGTTTTGTCATCGAAAGGCGGTCCTCAAACTCCTCATCTGTATGCCCCTCCCAGAAGATACGGCTCGCGTCTTTTAAAAATATGGCTTCCCCTCTCGCGTCCATGCCCGGCACGATCCCCGTAAAATCCACATACGCCAGCTCCGATAACAGCAGGTTGTCCACATCATTAAACGGCGCCTGCGAAAACAGCAGGTCGCCGCGCCAGTCCAGATAATCCATCATATTTGCCATATGCCATGCACACCTCTTATTCTCCAAACGCCGCCTTCGGATACAGCTCCTTTGGCACATACGCCTTTACATAAATTCCCTCCGGACGGTACTCTTCCGCAAGCAGTTCCCCTTTTTTCCGGACAAGCGCGATCAGCCCCGCTTCCTGATACGGGAACACACGCTCCAGAAGAATCTGATTGTCACGCAGGAAATCAGACAGCGCTTCCTTTATCTCCAAAAGCCCCTCGCCCTTCGCCACAGACGTGCGCAGCACGCGCTCCGCGCGCATATCCTGTATGGGCTGCGGGTCTGCCACAAGATCCTGCTTATTAAATAATGTCAGAATTTTCTTATCGCCCACGCCCAGTTTTTCAAGCGTCTCATATACAATGTGCATCTGCTTGTCCATCTGCGGGTTGGACGCGTCCACCACATGGATGATAAAGTCCGCGTATTTTGCTTCCTCGAGGGTGCTGCGGAATGCGTCCACTAAATGGTGCGGCAGTTTTCGGATAAACCCGACCGTATCCGTCAGTAAAATCTGCTGTTTCCCCGCAAGCTCTAATTTCCTCGTCGTCGGGTCAAGCGTCGCGAATAATTTGTCTTCCTCCAATACGCCCGCGTCCGTCAGCCGGTTTAAAAGCGTGGATTTTCCCGCGTTTGTATAACCGACGATCGCCGCGACCGGCATATGGTTCTTTTCCCGCTGGCTGCGGTTGACCTCCCTGTGCCTTTGTATTTCCAAAAGCTCCTGCTTTAACGTGGAGATCCGCCCGGCAACCACGCGCCGGTCTGTTTCCAGCTTTGTCTCGCCCGGCCCTCTCGTGCCGATGCCGCCGCCCAGCCGGGACATCGCGCGCCCAAAACCGGCGAGCCGCGTCATGCGGTAGCGCAGCTGCGCAAGCTCGACCTGGATCCTGCCTTCCTTTGTCCCCGCCCGCGCCGCAAAAATATCCAGAATCAAAAGCGTGCGGTCCATTACCTTTACATCCAGCAAATCCTGCAGATTTTTCATCTGTGCGGGGGAGAGCTCGTCGTCACAGATAATGCCCGTCGCTTCCCGCTCCAATGCAAGCTGGCGCAGCTCGTCCACTTTCCCTGTGCCGATATACGTGGCGGGGTGCCTGCGCTCGCGGTTCTGCAGAAGCGTGGCGCAGACGCTGGCGCCCGCCGTACGCGCAAGCTCCGCCAGCTCTTCCAACGAATCCGCCGCGTCGTCCCCGTCCCTCTCACTGATTCCCACAAGCACGACGCGCTCCGCCTGTTCCCGGTTTTCCTGTAATTCCAATGTATGCCTCCTGTCTTCCGCCTATCTCGTCTTTAAAAACTGATATTCCCGCGCGGCCTCTTCATCCTGCGGGTATTGCTCCATATATGCTTCCATTTCGGTTTTTGCCCCGGCAAAATCCCCGCAGTATTCCATCGCCGCGATCTTGCCCGACCAAAGCCCCTGCCTGTTTTCCGCGTTTTCATCCGCCAGCCCCTGCTCGAAATAATCCAGCGCGCTTTTATAGTTGCCCGCCGCCGCTTCCAGCCGGCCCATTTCATACAACACGTCGCCATCGGACGGATAGGCCGCGCAGTACGCTTCATAATACGCGCGCGCCTTTTCATAATCCCCCTGCATACGGTATGCATTTGCGATATAACGGTTCGCCTCGTCCTCGCCCTGCGCAAGCGCGTGTTCCAATTCTTCTATGGCATGGCTGTAATCGCCGTCCGCCAGATAAAGCCTGCCGCGCAAAAGCCGCTCCCTGGCGTCGTTGCCTTCGACCAGAAGCCCCTGTTCCAGATAAGGCGCGGCTTCCTCTTCCAGCCCCGCGTCCGATAACCGCTCATAAATGTCCGCATACAAAAACAGGCTGTCGTCTTTGCAGGAAACCGCCTGCGCAAAGTCAGAGACCGCTTTTTCATTTTCGCCTGTACTTATATATGCACAGCCGCGCAGATAGTATGCGTCCGCATTTTCTTTATCCTCCGAGAGCAGTTCGGTATACGTATCCGCCGCCTGCTGCAGATCTCCCGCTTCGATCTGCGCCTTTGCCTTATAGAGATAAATATCTTTTTCAAGCCCGCCAAGCTTTCCCCTGTGCTGCGCAAGAGCCATGTCAAAACAGTCCGCCGCGTCCTCATACGCCCCGTCTTCAAGCAGCGCAAGCCCTTCCTGCCGGTACGCGATCTCCTGCTCCGTCCGCTTTGCGCTCCCGCAGCCCGCCTGCATGGCGGCTGCCAGAAGCAGCGCCGCTGTCAAAAGTTTATCGCAGTTCTTCACGCTTTTTCATTCCTCTCCCCATCTTTTCCCGCTTTTTATAATTCACAGTTATTTACCGTCCTCGGAAACGGTATGACGTCCCGGATATTCGACATTCCGGTGAGGTACATCACGCAGCGTTCAAAGCCAAGCCCGAAGCCCGCATGCCTTGCCGAACCATATTTGCGCAGATCCAGATAAAACTTATAATCCTTTTCATTTAACCCCAGCTCATGGATACGCGCAAGCAGCCTGTCATAATCGTCTTCGCGCTGGCTGCCGCCGATGATCTCCCCGATCCCCGGCACAAGGCAGTCCACCGCCGCAACCGTCTTTCCGTCGTCGTTTAATTTCATATAAAACGCCTTGATCTCTTTCGGGTAATCCGTCACAAAAACCGGCCGCTTATAAACCACTTCCGTCAGATACCGCTCATGCTCCGTCTGCAGATCGCAGCCCCAGGAAACCGGATAATCAAATTTATGGTTATGCTTTGCCAGAAGCGCAATGGCGTCCGTATACGTAATACGCGCGAAATCTGATTCCACGACATTATGGAGCCTGTCCAGAAGCCCCTTGTCAACGAACTGGTTAAAAAACCGCATTTCTTCCGGCGCGTGTTCGAGCACATAATTGATGATATCTTTTAACATACTCTCCGCCAACCGCATATCATCTTCGAGATCCGCAAACGCGATCTCCGGCTCGATCATCCAAAACTCCGCCGCATGCCTTGTCGTGTTGGAATTTTCCGCGCGGAACGTCGGCCCGAACGTATAGATATTTTTAAACGCCATCGCATAGGTCTCCCCGTTTAACTGCCCGCTGACCGTCAGGTTTGCGGCTTTCCCAAAGAAATCCTGCGTATAATCAATGCCGCCGTCCGCGCGTCTCGGGATATCCTGCAGATCGAGCGTCGTCACCTGGAACATCTCGCCCGCGCCCTCGCAGTCACTTCCGGTAATGATCGGCGTATGGACATATACAAAATCACGTTCCTGGAAAAACCGGTGGATCGCATATGCAATCAGCGAACGCACGCGGAAAACCGCTTCAAAGGTATTCGTCCTTGCGCGCAGATGGGAGATCGTGCGCAGATATTCAAAGCTGTGTTTCTTTTTCTGCAGCGGATAATCCAGCGTGGACGCGCCCTCCACCGCGATCTGCTCCGCCTGTATCTCAAACGGCTGTTTCGCCTCCGGCGTCGGGACGAGCGTACCCGTAACGATCAGCGCCGCGCCGACATTGATCCTGCCGATCTCTTCAAAATTTGCCAGCCCGTCCGCATAGACGACCTGCACCGGCTCAAAAAACGTCCCGTCATTGACGACAAGGAAGCCGAACGTCTTGGAATTGCGGTTGCTGCGCACCCATCCGCCGATGGTAATCTGCCTGTCCAAATATTTTTCCTTCTCATGAAATAAGTCCCTGATATTTGTAAGTTCCATTTCTGCATTCCCTTTCTGCTATCTGATCCCTTTTCTACATCATACCGTTTTCTTTACAGCGATTATTCTTTTTCTTCCACCCCATATTCTATAGAAGCGCTTTCCATGATCTTATCCAGCGCCTGGTTGCAGACAAACACTTTCCGCTCGTATTTTTCGCCCGACGCCGCGTCGACGCCGTTTGCGCTGTAAAAATCTTCCGCCGTCTGATAGCTGTTCGCCGACATCTGCTCTTTCACATATGCCTGGAAATCATCCTCGACCAGCTCTATGCCTTCCTTTTTCGCCACCGCTTCGAGAATCAGTTCCGTCGTCAGGTTTTCCTGCATCTCCGCCGTCACCTCGCCGCGGAAATCCTCTTCCGTCATATTATACGTATCGCTCAGGTAATCCGCAAGCGTCGTGTCCGCACAGTTTTTGTTCGTAAACTGCGTCACATAGTCATCTACGCGCGCGTCAAGCAGCCCGTCCGGCAGCGTCACATCACACGTCTCCTGCAGCTTGTCGATCACCGCCTGCCTGCTGTCGGTCTTTTTTGACGTCTCGTTTGACGTCTCCAGGTATTTTTTTACATTTTCCTTATATTCGGCGACTGTGTCATAACCAAAATTCGCGGCGACAAATTCATCCGTCAGCTCCACCTTTGCGTCTTCATCTTCCACCACGATTTTATTGATCGTAACCGTAAACACAACGTCCGCGCCCGCCAGGTCCTCGCTCTGGTAATTTTCCGGAAACGTCAGGTTCAGGTCCACCGTTTCCCCGACGTTTTTGCCGATCAGCCCGTCTTCAAAACCATCAATAAAACTGCCCGATCCGATCGTCAGATTGTAACCGGAAGCCGTCCCGCCGTCAAACGCAACGCCGTCTTTTTTCCCGACATAATCAATGTTTACGATATCGCCGCTCTCTACGGTCTGCTTGTCCGTATCTTTATAAGACGGCCCCGCATAATACTCCGCCATTGACATGGCATAATCTTCCACCTGCTCGTCCGTCACTTCATAAGTGTCCGAAAGCGAGACATGGATCGCCTGATAATCGCCGAGCTTTACGCACTGGTCGACGTCATAAGAGATCCCGTCCGCCGCAGAAGCCGTTTTCTCCGACTCTCCCTCTGCCTGCGCATCTTCCGCCCGCGTGTCTTCTATTTGGGCGCCCTCTTTTCCTGAATCCTCTTTTTTCCCATTTCCGCATGCTGACGCCGCAACGGCAAGGCCGACCACAGCCGCTAAAATAAATTTGTTCTTCATCATTATTATATGCCCTTCTTTCCTCTCTGCTTTTCCCGCATGGTGATACTCACTCATTTGCCAAATGTATAACGGAATTCAGCCCATTGTAACATACATTTGTGAAAATTTAAAGGATTTATTGCTTTTTTGCGATTGGAATGTTAAAATATAGATTAATTGCGGCATTTCATATCGCCGCCGCAGCATAAATTCAAAAAAGGGAGGAGGAAACCAACGTGTCGCCGTGGTTAATTACATTACTGGTCATCATCGCTGTGCTGCTTGCAGCTGTGATCGCCCTCTATTTCCTGGGCAAACGCGTCCAGAAGAAAAAAGAGGAGACGGACAGGCAGATGGAGGCTGCGTCCCAGACCATCCCCATGCTGGTCATTGATAAAAAACGAATGAAACTGAAAGAATCCGGGCTGCCGCCGATCGTATACGAGCAGACGCCCAAACTCCTGCGCGGACAGAAAGTGCCGATCGTAAAAGCAAAAGTTGGCCCGAAGATCCAGATTTTCATGTGTGACGCCGCCATCTTTGACGAAATTCCGTTGAAAAAGGAAGTGCGCGCCACCGTCAGCGGGCTTTACATCACCGGCGTAAAGGGAATGCGCAAGCCGCTGGAAAAGCCACAGGTAAAAAAGAAGAAAAAATTTTCCCAGAGGCTGCAGGAGAAAGCCGCAAAGCTTCAGGCAGAGATGCGCGAACAGGAAGCGGCTTCCGGAAAAAAAGAAAGCAAAAAACAAAAAAAGAAATCCTGATACAACAAGGCGTCTGCCCTGCGCATACGCCTTGTTTTTTTAGCTGTTTCTCTGCATCCGAATTCCTTTTTTCTATAAGCGGCTCCCCGCGCCATGCAGAATAACCGGACGCAATCACTGCATCAGCCAGTCAAACTTCGGATAATATTTCAGCATCGCCTCCCCCATAATCTCATCTTTTTTCACATACGTATACTCCCGCGCTTCTTCCTCCGTATCCGCAAGTCCCTCATTCATCGCCTCTTCCGCCCAGAACCGCGCGTCCAGCGACACATTGCGGTTGTCCCCGAGCATCAGATAGCTGTCTTTTGGCACTTCAAACACATAACCGTCATTGGCGTACACCCATTGCTCCGGAAGATAATCCTCTTTTAGCGGCGTCTCAGAGCCGTCTATGTAGATCTTTGCGTCCCGGATCTCCACCGTTTCCCCCGGCAGCCCGATAATGCGCTTGATATAAGCCGTCCCGTCAACCGGATAGTGGAAGATCACGATATCGTACCGCTCCGGATCGGAAAAAACATAAGACAGGCGCAGGCCGAAAATACGGTCGCCCACCTGAATGCGGTTCATCATGGACTCGGACGGGATCTCCGCATTGATGATGACAAAATGCCCGACTGCCCACGCGATGATGATTCCCGCAAGGATTGCGCGCACATAGGAAAAAATTTCTTTCTTGATATTTTTTTCTTTTTTCTCCTGCCCGGCCTGCTCTTTTTCCGCCTGCTCCTGTTCTGTATTCGCTTCCTGATAATCTGACTGTTTCATGCCTTACCTCGTTTTCCGCGGCTATCCCGGGTCGCCCCGGCCGCTTTTTTCTGATTCTGAAAAACCATGTCCACTCACTGACTCCCCAGCAGGGACTCCATTTCCGGATAATATTTAAAGACCGCCCGCCCCAAAATCTGGTCCGAACGGACATAGGTATAGGATACCGCTTCCGCGGCATTGTCCGCAAGCCCTTTCTGCATTGCCTGCCCTGCCCAAAACCGCGCATCGAGCGATATATTGCGGTTATCCCCCAGCACAAAATAACAATCCTCCGGCACTTCAAATACATACCCGTCGTTATCCGCCACCCATTTTTCCGGAAGGTAATCCTCTTTTAGCGGCGTCTGGGAGCCGTCAATGTAGATTTTTGCATCGCGGATCTCCACCGTTTCCCCCGGCAGCCCGATCACGCGTTTGATAAAATTCTGCTTCTCATCGACCGGATAGCGAAAAATAATCACGTCATACCGCTTTGGCCCGTCAAATGTATACGCCAGTCGGAACCCAAACAGGCGGTCTCCCGGCTCGATCAGATGCTCCATGGATTCGGTCGGGACTTCCGCGTTGATCACGACAAACCTTGTGACCACAATGGAGAGCGCAAACGCCGCCGCAAATACCCCAACCCAGCTGCGCACTTCCCGGAAAATATTTTTTTTCCGCTCCCGCCGCTCCTGTTCTCCAATCCGCTTCTTTTGCTCCTCCTCAATCTGCCGTTTCCGTTTTTCTAACAGCTCCGCCTCATCCACATAACCCTTCCGGTAATCGTCCGCGGCGAGCAGCCCGCCATTTTCTTTTTCTTCCATAATCAATCCAAACCTCTGTCACCCAAATTTCGATCCCTGCGGATCAGGCGCCGCAGCGCATCCGCCGCCACACGGACCGCCCGCTCACTATCATAACACTTCGGGTCGTCAAGCCCAAGCGCGCGCCTTGTCTGGTTGGCAAACACGAGAAGCACGCTGCCCGCCCGCACACGCCGCGCCGCAGCCGCGATAAAAAGCGCGGCGGATTCCATCTCGCTGCAGAGCGCGCCGCAGCGGATATACGCTTCCCATTTATCCTTTAATTCATACGCCACCGGCATCGTATCCGGGTCGTGCTGCCCGTAAAAATTGTCCTTGCACTGGACGACGCCCACATGCGCGCGCTGCCCACACGCCTGCGCCGCCTCATAGAGCGCGTTTACGATTTCAAAATCCGCCACCGCCGGAAATTCCAGCGGCGCATATTCCCGGCTCGTGCCCTCCATGCGGACGGCCCCCGTCGCAATGACCAGATCGCCGCCCATGACCTGCTTTGCCATACCTCCGCTCGTGCCGACGCGGATAAACGTATCCGCCCCGCAATGCGCCAGCTCCTCCAGCGCAATTACCGCGGACGGCCCGCCGATTCCGGTGCTGCACACGCTCACCGGCTCGCCGTCCAGCTTTCCGGTATAGATCGTAAATTCGCGGTTCGCCTTTACAAAATGCGCCTCATCAAACTGCTCTGCGATAAGCGCGCAGCGCCCCGGGTCGCCCGGCAGGATCACATACCGCCCGACGTCGCCCGGCACGATCTTCAAATGAAATTCCTCGTCCGGCGAATAAACCGTCCCCATAAGCCAACGCCTCCCTTCTTACGGATAAAACCGCTGGATCAGCCGCTTCTCAAACTCCTCCCGCCGGAGCGGCTTATCGAATAAATAGCCCTGCGCCATATCGCAGTCTAAATTTTTCATATATTCCAGCTCCTGCTCCGTCTCAATGCCCTCCGAAACGATCGTCATGCCAAGCTCCCTTGCCAGCCGGACGATATTTTCAATGACCGCGCGGCTGCGCCCGTTCTCAAAGCTGCCATTGTCCAAAAAGGATTTATCCAGCTTTAACGTGTCAAAGTTCATATTCTGCAGCATGCTCAGGGAAGAATACCCCGTACCGAAATCATCCATCGACGAGGAGATCCCGTATTCATGCAGCCGGTTAATATTTGTGATCAGCTTCTGGCTGTCCACCATATAAGCGGTCTCCGTAAACTCAATCTCCAGATACTTCTTATCAATATCATATTTTTCCGCAACGGCGTTAATGCGCTCCGCCACATCATCTGTCACAAAGTGATATTTGGAAAAGTTTACCGAGACAGGCGTCATCTCAATCCCTTTGCCCGTCCACTCCGCAATATCCCTGCACACCGTTTCCAGCACAAAAAAATCCAGCCTCTGCACCAGCCCAATCCGCTCGCACACCGGGATAAAATCAACCGGCGGGATCACCTTCCCATCCTGTATCCACCGTATCAGCGCTTCCGCGCCGACCAGCTCCCGGCTCTGCATATCTACCTTCGGCTGGTAAAATACCTGAAACTCGCCCGCCCGCAGTGCCGGGTTGACCGCATGGGCGATCATGTTATCCCGTATCTGCCTCTCGCGCACACGCTCGTCATAATACAACAGCCACTGCCCCTGTGTGCGGTCGATCGCATCCAGTGTGACCGACAGCTTTTCCATGACCATCTGCGGCGAGCTGTCCGTCCCGTCCGGCTCATAGACAGCGATCCGCGCCGACACGCGCACGTCCTCTTTCCCGACTTTTAAATACAGCGACAGCAGCGAGATCTCCTCTAATTCTTTGATAACCCCGATCTCCCGTCCCCGGCGGAACGCGCCGATAAAATCATTGCCGCCGGTCAGCGCAACAAGCTCCCCTTCCCGCGCCATGCCCGAGACAGCCGCGCAGTACTCCTTGAGAATCGTATCCCCATTTCGGAAACCGTATTTTTCATTGATAAACCGGAAATTATTTATGTTAAAAGCCAAAAAGACATAATCCGTTATCGCGCCGCTGTCGATCAGCCTGCCCGTAAACTCCAGATAAGCGTTATAATTTGCAATCTCATTGCGCACATCAATCTTTGAGATGCGCAGAATCTCATCTTTTACATAGTGAACGCAGTTTTCAATCGTATTATACCCCCTTGAAACCGCCATCGCCATCTCCCGGCAGCTGTTATATCCGCAGGAATGGCAGTCGATCCGCCGCGAAGTCTCTGTGTTTTTGTGCATGGCGCAAAAGATCGCATCCAGCTCCTCATCTTTTACGCACTCCTCGCCTGTGGTATGCCGCTCGTCCAGATATTTCTTCCCCTCATAGGTATGCAGGAAATCAGACAGCCGGAAATCCGCGAAACGCGCCGCCAGCCGCCTGCGCCGTTCCTCCAGCGGCAGCTCCGCCAGATACGGGTTTTCATCCGCAGGAATCCGCGGGTTTGGCTTCCGGTTCTGCTGCAGGCGGAAAAAGATATCGTCGTCCAGCCTGCAGTACTGCGCAGTCGCCGTCCCGGATAAGCAGCCCTGATTGCAGTTGAGACAGTCCACCAGAAACGGCAGCTCTTTTCCCTCAAGGATACGGCTCTCCAGCTTCATGAAATAATCATAGACGCTGCGCTCCCCATGCACCTCGCGCACCATTTTTTCCTGCGATATAAAATGCCGGACATTATCCGAAAGCCCGCCCGGCATCGGATAGAGCCGCCCAAGCCCGAAATCAGACAGCTCCGCCTGCGCGGAAAATCCGGAGAGGTCGATATCCTCCAGGGCTTTTACAAGATGCAGAAACGTCACATTATAAGAAACCAGCCCCTTGTTTCCCGGCGCGTCGATCTCGTCCTTCTTCGCAATGCAGGGGCTCAAAAATGCAAGCCTGTCCGTACACTTTTCATATTTTCGGATATAGACCGCCAGGCACATCAGCGGGGATTTCACCGGAATCAGTTTATCCGAAAGCGCTTCGGAATATTTTTCTATATAATTTACAATGGCGCTGCATGGCGGCGCAATCTCCCCGCCCACGCCATATTTCTCCAGCCACGTCAGATACGCCCACGTCGCGATATCCGCGCCATAGCTCACGTCATAGGCAAGCTTTAACCCGATGCTCTGCAGATATCCCAGTATCTGCGCCGCGCGTTTCTCGTAGATAATAAAAAAAGACGGCGCAACCAGCAGGGATATCGGCTCTCCCTTTTTCAGATCCGCCAGAAACCGGTCCGTATCGTCCCGGAACTCCCTTGCATTGTGACGGCACGTCGCAAGGCACCTGCCGCAGTGCAGGCATTTTTCATTATCCACATAGATATGGTTTCCGTTCTCCCTTTGTACGGAAACATTCGCCCCAAGCACCGGACAGCCGGAGATACAGCGGTTGCAGCCTATGCAGTTGTCATTTGTATAGATCAGTCCTTCGTTTAACTTCATATTCTCTCTCCCATCTTATTTTCCATTATAACAAAAAGACAGAAAAAATACACCTCTTTTTTACCGCAATCCGATACCGCCGTAAACAAAAGACCGGAACGGTTTCCCGCCCGGCCTTTTGCGCCCTATTCTTGTTTTGCGTTATCTTCCGTCTCCTGCCGCTCCGCCTCCTTTGCCGCTTCTTTCTGCGCCCGCTCTCTCCTGCCCAAAAAACGCCTGCCCTTTCCCTTCTTTCGCCACAACAGAAGCGCCGCGCCGATCACAGCGGCCAGCGGAACGAGGATCGGCAGCGAGCCGACAAACCAGATGACCGCCCCGCGCGCGCCCTGCCCGACTGCATACAGGCTGTCGCCAAACCGAATCCGGATCTCGTCCCAAAATGACGTCTGCGCGCCCGTAACGCTCGTCGTCCGCGCGACTTCCGAGATGTCCAGATAAAGCGTGCTGTAAGTGATCCGGTTATCATACGTCCGAAGCTGCGACTCATACGATTCGATCTCATAACGCACGTCCGTAAGGCGGCTCTGCAGGGAAATGACGTCCTCCACTTTCTGCGCCCCCTCCAAAAGCTTTAACAGCGTTTCCTGCTCTGTCCGCAGCGCTTTTAGATGGCTCTCCATGTCCACGTACTGCAGCGTCACATCCTCACTGCTGACATTCTGGTACGTCACATTCGCCTCCGATTTTACCAGCGACAGCATCTGCTCCATCGCATCCGCCGGTATCCGGAGCGTCAGATTCGCATAACGGCTGCCGCCGTCCGCGCCGCTGCCGTCTGTTGTGGAAGCCTCAATATAGCCGCCAAGCTCCGCCGCCTTATCGGAAATCGCTTCCAAAAACGCGTCAAACGCTTTTGTTTCCACCGAATAACGGTAGGTATAGATCAACTTTTCGCCCATTTGCTGTCCCGCGGCGGACACGCTGCCCGCCAATCCGGCGCCTTCTTCTGACGCCCCTTCCGACACTCCGGCGTCCGCAGCCATATCCTCCGACGCAATTTCCTCATACTGCGCGCCGTTCGCCGCCTGCCCGGACATCGACGCCGCGGCGTCAGCTCCTTTTGTGCCGCAGCCCGCGGCAAATGCCTCCAGCATCCATAAACCAATGAAAAATAATGTCAGCCATTTCTTCTTCATATAAAGATTCCTCCCTTCTTTGAGCATAACTTCTCGGAATCTTCAGCCCTGATTTTATAAGGCTTTCCGACCCCCATCTCAAAAAATCACCCACTTTTTTT
>CANQQG010000048.1 GCA_947625875.1 uncultured Lachnospiraceae bacterium | reverse complement strand
GTTACCCTGATCACGCGGCCAAGGAGATTTGGAAAGACACTGACAATGAGCATGGTAGAGAATTTCTTTTCCATAGACAATGCTGGCAGAGAGGATCTGTTTGTGGGACTTTCCATTTGGGAAGAAGAGAAATACAGGCAGCTGCAGGGAACTTATCCTGTGATTTTCCTGAGCTTTGCTGATGTAGAAGCAGCAACGCATGAAGATATGGTTCATGATATTGGCAGTATCATTGCAGGTATCTTTGAGGATAACCGTTTTCTGCTCAACAGTTCTGCGTTGTCGGATGCTGAAAAGGATTATTATGTCAGTATCACAGAAAATACTTCGAAAAAAGAAATGCCAAGGGCTCTGCAAAAACTTTCAAAGTTTTTATACAGGTATTACGGAAAGAAAGTCATTATTCTTTTGGATGAGTATGATACGCCAATGCAGGAAGCCTATACAGAAGGTTATTGGGATGAAATGGTTGATTTTACGCGCGCTCTTTTTAATGCAACTTTTAAAACCAATCCCAGTTTGGAACGAGCCATCATGACTGGCATTACAAGAGTTAGCAAGGAGTCTGTTTTTTCTGGATTGAATAATTTAAAAGTAGCAACTGTAATTTCCAATAAATATCAGACATCCTTTGGTTTTACTGAGACAGAGGTTTTCGATTCCCTGGATGAGTTTGGCCTGTCATCAGAGAAACAAGGGGTAAAAGAATGGTATGATGGCTTTTGTTTTGGCGATTGTAAGAACATTTACAATCCATGGTCAATCATCAATTTCTTAGATGAAAGAAAATATGGAAACTATTGGGCAAATACAAGTTCGAACGCCTTAGTCAGTAAATTAATTCAAGAGGGAAGCCCTGCAGTTAAAACAGCCATGGAAGATTTGCTGCAAGGAAAATCTATTAGCGCAGAAATTACAGAAGACATTACTTTTAAGCAATTGGATTATGATGAGTATGCAATATGGAGTTTGCTGCTGGCGAGTGGGTATCTGAAAATAGAAGATAGTTCCTATAATGAGTTTGGATATTACGAATGCTTATTGTCCCTTGCAAATAAAGAGATGGAATTTACTTTTCGGAGTATGTTCAGAGACTGGTTTGCTTCTGTGAGGACAAATTATAATGGATTTATAAAAGCTTTACTGTCTGACAATGTAAAACAAATGAATGATTGTATCAATACTATAACAAAAAATGTGATTAGCTATTTAGATGCTGGAAAAAGACCTTCAGCGCAGTCAGAACCCGAAAGATTTTATCATGGGCTTGTTTTAGGGTTAATAGCTGAGCTGCAAGGGGAATATAGAATAGAATCTAACCGTGAGAGCGGTTTTGGCAGGTATGACGTTATAATGGAGTCAAAAGATAATCGGCATGACAGCATGATTATGGAGTTTAAAGTTATAGATCCTGAACGGGAGAGGGATCTGCAGAGCGCAACAGGCAATGCATTAAAGCAGATTATAGAGAGGGAGTATGCCGCATCGTTGGAAGCGTCAGGCGTTTCACATAACCGGATCCGAATTTATGGTTTTGCTTTTGAAGGAAAGGAAGTTTTGATTGAGGGCGGTTATTTAAGTGACTTTGAAAAATAGCTTTTATTTAGTCAATGATTAACATTTCAATTCAAAGCGTCTGGAAGGAGACTATAACATGGCAAGAACAGTAGCAATAGGAACTCAGGATTTTAAAGATATCAGAGAGAAAAATTATTTTTATGTCGATAAGACAGATTTTATAAAAGAATGGTGGGAGAATGGAGATAGTGTTACCTTAATCACGCGTCCAAGAAGATTTGGAAAGACACTGACAATGAGCATGGTAGAGAATTTCTTTTCCATAGAAGATGCTGGCAGAGGGGATCTGTTTGTGGGACTTTCCATTTGGGAAGAAGAGAAATACAGGCAGCTGCAGGGAACCTATCCTGTGATTTTTCTGAGCTTTGCAGGCGTGAATGGGGAAGATTATGAACTGACATATGGATCGATATGCGATATTCTATATGATGTTTATAATAGATATATGGATATAATACACAGTGGCATTTTTTCCAAAGAGGATATAGACGAATTTGAAGATAGAAAAAGATTTTTAAGAAAACACATGATATCCTCTAAAATATCGGATGCTTTAAATTTTCTCTGTAGTCTTCTGTACAGATATTATAAAAAGAAAGTCATTATTCTTTTAGATGAGTATGACACTCCAATGCAGGAAGCTTATGTGAATGGTTATTGGGATAAAATTGTTGGTTTTATACGCGCTCTTTTTAATGCCGCTTTTAAGACAAATCCAAATTTAGAGCGGGCAATTATGACCGGCATTACCAGAGTAAGTAAAGAATCTGTTTTTTCTGGATTAAACAATTTAAAAGTAGCAACTGTAATTTCCAATAAATATCAGACATCCTTTGGTTTTACTGAGACAGAGGTTTTTGGTTCTTTAGATGAATTTGGCCTGTCATCGGAGAAGCAAAAAGTAAAAGAATGGTATGATGGCTTTTGTTTTGGCGATTGTAAGAACATTTACAATCCATGGTCAATCATCAATTTCTTAGATGAAAGAAAATATGGCAACTATTGGGCGAATACAAGTTCGAACGCCTTAGTCGGTAAATTAATCCAGGAGGGAAATTCTGCAGTCAAAGCGGCGATGGGAGACTTATTGCAGGGGAAATTATTCCACACTGTGATAGATGAGGAGATTGTATTTCAACAGCTGGATTATGACCCGGATGCAATATGGAGCCTGCTTTTAGCGAGTGGATATTTAAAAATGATTGACGGGCGCTATAATGATTCCGGGCATTATGAATGTCTGCTTGCGCTCACAAATAAAGAAGTCAGGCATACATTTGAGGACATGTTTAAGAGTTGGTTTGCAGCTGTAAAGGAAAATTATAATGGTTTTACAAAAGCTTTGTTATCAAATGATTTAGAGTGCATGATGAGCTATTTGGAAGTATTGGCGGAAGAGATGATCAGCGATTTAGACTCCGGAAACAAACCTTCTAAAAGAGCTGCGCCTGAAAGATTTTATCATGGACTCGTTTTAGGGCTGATAGCAGAACTGCAAACAGTATATCGGGTAGAATCGAATCGTGAGAGTGGGCTGGGGAGATACGATGTAATGATAATTCCAAAGGATAAGGAGCGCGATGGCATTATCATGGAGTTTAAAGTTTTTGATCCGAAGAAGGAGAAAGATCTGCAGAGTACAGCGGATAATGCGATAAAACAAATTGTAGAAAAGAAGTATGCGGTTTCTCTGAGGACATCAGGCGTTCCATACGGCAGGATCCGAATTTATGGTTTTGCTTTTGAAGGAAAGGAAGTTTTGATTGAGGGCGGTTATTTAAGCGCTTTTGAAGGAAAGGACAGTTATTGCCCGCGCTGAAAAAATTTTCCGGATCTCTTGAAAATTTTCCCTTTTATGTTAAGATACTTTGTAATGTATGCGGAAGCAGAAAGGAAAACGGCAATGAAATGGGATAAATATACGATTGCGACAACGACAGCGGCGGAGGACGTCATCAGCGCCCTGCTGGACGAACTCGGCATAGAGGGCGTGGAGATTGAAAACAATGTCCCGCTGACGGAAGAGGAGCTTGGCGGCATGTTCATTGATTTCCCGCCGGAGACGCCGCCCGACCGGGGTGAGAGCAAAGTGAGCTTTTATCTGGACGCGGATACGGACCATACGGAACTGTTAAAACAGGTGCGGGCCGCGTTAGAGGAAGCGCGTAATTATATGGATATCGGTACGGCGGAGATCACAAGTTCCCAGACCGAAGATCTGGACTGGATCAATAACTGGAAACAGTTTTTCCGGCCGTTTGCGATCGACGACATTTTGATCAAGCCGACCTGGGAGCCGTTAAAAGAAAGCGACAGGGGGAAGATCCTGATTGAGATAGATCCCGGCATTTCGTTCGGGACAGGGAAGCATGAGACGACGCAGCTTTGCATCCGCCAGCTCCGCAAATATATGGACGGCGCGCCGAAAGTGCTGGACGTCGGCTGCGGGAGCGGCATATTATCTGTTGTGGCTTTAAAGCTTGGCGCCTCCTGCGTGACCGGGACGGATATAGACAGAGACTGTCTGGTCTCAACCAGTGAAAATTTAAAGGCCAACCATCTGGAAACGGCGCCTGCGGAGTTTTATATCGGAAACATCATTGACGACGCGGCGCTGCGGCAAAAAGTCGGGACAGGCTATGACATTGTGGTCGCAAATATTTTAGCGGATGTGATCATACCGATGGCGCCGGTGATTCCGGGGCATTTAAAAGAAGGCGGCGTGTTCATTACGTCCGGCATTATTGACTTTAAGGAAAACGAAGTCCGCGAAGCGATCGAAGCCGCGGGCATGGACATCTTGGAGATCAACCGTCAGGGCGAATGGGTAAATATTACCGCGCGGAAAGCAGCGGGATAAAGATGCATCAGTTTTTTGTGGAAGACGATCAGGTCGGAAAAGATTTTATTACGGTTACGGGCGCGGATGTAAACCATATAAAAAATGTACTGCGCATGAGAGCCGGGGAGATTGTAAGAGTCAGCAGCCGGGGCGGGCGTGATTTTAAATGCAGTGTGTCGGAGCTTACCGATACGTTTGTGCAGCTGGACATTTTGGATTCGGACATTGCCGGGACGGAGCTTGCGGGGCGCATTTGCCTGTTTCAGGCGCTGCCGAAGGGCGACCGCATGGAATACGTGATCCAAAAGGCCGTAGAGCTTGGCGTGTATGAGATCATTCCGGTCGCCATGAAATACTGCGTTGTCAGACTGGATGAAAAAAAGGCGCAGGCAAAAGTGAAGCGCTGGCAGGCGATCGCGGAGAGCGCGGCAAAGCAGGCGAAGCGCAGTCGGATCCCGATTGTGCATCCCGTAATATCTTATGCGGAGGCTGTTTCCCGCGCGATGGAATGCGATACGCGCCTTGTGCCATATGAAAATGAAGACGGGATGCGCGGCACGCGGGAAGCGCTGCGCGGGCTTTCCCCGGGCGGGAGCGTCAGCGTCATGATCGGTCCGGAGGGCGGTTTTTCAGAAGAGGAGATCGCGGCGGTGCGGGATAAGATGCAGGTGATCTCCCTCGGCAGGCGGATCCTGCGGACGGATACGGCGGCGGTTGCGACGCTGTCCCTGCTCATGCTGCAAATGGAAATGATGGAAGGGAAAGAAAACGATGGAAATCTATCTGGATAATTCGGCGACGACAAAGTGTTCCGAACGTGTGCGCGAGATTGTCTGCAAAACGATGGAACTGGATTATGGGAACCCTTCGTCCTTGCACCACAAAGGCGTAGTCGCGGAAAACTATGTAAAAGCCGCGGCGGCAAAGATCGCAAAAACATTAAAAGTGTCCGAAAAAGAAATCCTGTTTACCTCCGGCGGGACGGAGTCGAATAACCTTGCCGTAATCGGCGCGGCGCTGGCAAACCGCCGCGGCGGGAACCGTATCGTGACGACGCAGATCGAACATCCGTCTGTGCGTATGCCGATGGAGCGCCTGGAAACGCTTGGGTTTGAGGTGGTTTACCTGCCGACGGACGCGTATGGCGTCGTGTCACTGGACGCCCTGCGGGAAGCCGTCAATGAAGAGACGATCCTTGTTTCCATGATGCAGGTCAATAATGAGATCGGCGCGTTGGAGCCGGTGGAAGAGGCCGCGCGCATCGTTCATGCGGCCAACCCGCGCGCGCTGTTCCATACGGACGCGGTGCAGTCCTATGGGAAATTTATGATACGTCCGAAAAAGTGCGGCATCGACCTGCTCTCGGCAAGCGGGCATAAAATCCATGGACCAAAAGGCGTCGGGTTTTTATATATCAGAGAAAAAACAAAAATAAAGCCGCTCATGCTCGGCGGCGGGCAGCAGGCGGGCATGCGCTCCGGCACGCACAACGTCCCGGGGATCGCGGGGCTCGGAGAAGCGGCGGCGGAAATCTATGAAAATTTTGATGAAAAAATAAATGCGCTCTATGCGTTAAAAGAGCAGTTCACCGGGCGCCTGTCACAGCTTGACGGCGTGACGGTAAACGGAAAGGCGGGGAGGGAAAGCGCGCCGCATATCGTAAGCGCGGCGTTTTCCGGCGTGCGCAGCGAAGTGCTGCTGCATACGTTAGAGGAGCATGGGATTTACGTTTCGGCGGGCTCGGCGTGCGCTTCCAACCGGCCGTCGGCGTCGTCGCATACGCTGAAGGCCGTCGGATTGGAAAAAGAATTGCTGGACTCTGTTTTGCGGTTCAGCTTCAGCGTGTATACGACGGCGGAGGAACTCGATGGGGCGGCGGATGTATTGGCGGACGCGCTGCCAAAGCTCCGCAGATATGCCAGACGCTGAGGCGGAACAGAAAGAAAGAGCGAAGGGAAGGAACTATGTACAAAGCATTTTTGATCAAATATGGCGAGATCGGCATAAAGGGGAAAAACCGTTACGTATTTGAAGATACGCTGGTCAGCCGTACGAGGAACGCCTTACAACACGTAGACGGGGAATTCAGCGTGCGGAAAGAAAACGGAAGAATCTATGCGGAGGCGCATTCCGCGTATGATTTTGACGAGGTGACGGAGGCGCTCGGGCGTGTCTTTGGCATCGTTGGCGTCTGTCCGGTCGTATTGACGGAAGATGAAGGGTTTGACGCGCTGGCGCAGACGGTCATTGCGTTTGTAAAGCAGGCGTACGAAACGCAGGATTTTACATTTAAAGTGGTCACAAGGCGCGCGCGGAAAAATTACCCGATGGAATCAATGGAAGTCAGCGCGGCGATCGGGGAACGCTTGCTGGAAGCGTATCCGCGGTTAAAAGTGGACGTGCATGAGCCGCAGGAAGTCATCCATATAGAGATCCGCAACAAGATCAATATCTATTCCCGGACAATACCGGGGCCGGGCGGTATGCCGGTCGGCTCGGCGGGACGCGCGATGCTGTTGTTATCCGGCGGGATCGACAGCCCGGTGGCCGGTTATATGGTGGCAAAGCGCGGCGTAAAAATTGACGCGGTTTATTTCCACGCGCCGCCTTATACGAGTGAGCGCGCAAAGCAAAAAGTGATCGATCTGGCGGACGCCGTATCGCGTTATGCGGGGACGATTCGGCTTCATATCGTAAATTTTACCGATATCCAGCTTGCGATTTATGACAGATGCCCGCACGACCAGCTTACGATCATCATGCGCCGCTATATGATGCGCATTGCGGAGCATTTTGCGGAAGAAGACGGCGCGCTCGGGCTGGTGACGGGGGAGAGCATCGGGCAGGTGGCGAGCCAGACGATGCAGTCGCTGGCAGTGACAAATGAAGTGTGCAGGATGCCTGTTTACCGTCCGCTGATCGCGTTTGACAAGCAGGATATCGTGGACGTCTCGCAAAAGATCGGGACTTATGAAACGTCCATACTGCCGTATGAGGACTGCTGCACGATATTTGTCGCAAAGCATCCGGTGACAAAGCCGAACCTGAAATCCATCTGCAAATCAGAGGCGAAGCTCGCGGAAAACGCGGGCGACGGCCGGACGATCGGGGAACTGATGCGGGAGGCCATTGAGACTGCGGAGACGGTGCGGATCGGAACAGACTGACGGCTGTTTCGGGGCATGAAAAAAGCGCCTGCTTGTCAGCCGGCGCTTTCCGTCGTAAATTAATCTACCAGGTACGGTTTGATCGCTTCGAGGATCTCGTCCACATCCGCCTCCGCGTGGATTGCGAGGTCGATCGGTTTTGACAGGTCGAGGCTGAAAATGCCCATGATGGATTTGGCGTCAATGACATATCTGCCGGAGATCAGGTCGAAGTCGAAATCGAACTGTGTGATCGTATTTACGAAGGATTTTACCTTATCAATAGAATTTAAAGAAATCTGTACGGTTTTCATTATGTATCCCTCCTTGATGAAATATATTCAAATTCTGATAAGTGAATCTGCGTATGATTCTTCCGTCTACATAGTATCGTGTTTAAATTCAAAAGTCAATACAGGGGAAAGAAAAGAGTGAAAAAATATGAGAAAAGCAGCGCTCCATAATCTGGGATGTAAAGTAAATGCATATGAGACGGAGGCCATGCAGCAGCTTCTGGAAAACGCCGGATACGAGATTGTTCCGTTTCATGAAACGGCGGACGTCTATGTGATCAATACGTGTTCCGTAACCAATATGGCGGACCGAAAATCCCGGCAGATGATCCACCGCGCAAGAAAACAGAATCCGCAGAGCATTGTCGTGGCGGCGGGATGTTACGTGCAGTCCGCGGGCGGCGGGGCGACGGAAGACGGTATGGCGGACATCATTCTTGGAAATAATAAGAAAAACAGACTGGTTCCCATGATCGAGCAGTTTGAGCGGGAGCGCCGCAGCGTATCGGAGCTGGAAGACGTCAATGACGGAAAAAAGGAATACGAACGCCTGTCGATCACAAAAACGGCGGAGCATACGCGCGCGTTCATCAAAGTGCAGGACGGCTGCAGCCAGTTTTGCAGTTACTGCATTATCCCGTATACGAGGGGAAGGGTGCGCAGCCGCGCGTTGGAGGATATTTTATGCGAGATCCGGACGCTGGCGGCGGGCGGCTGCCGGGAAGTCGTGCTGACGGGGATTCATTTGAGCTCATATGGTGTGGATACGGGGGACAGCCTGCTGCATCTGGTCGCAGAGGCGCATAACATAGAAGGCGTCGCGCGCATCCGGCTCGGTTCCCTTGAGCCGGGCATTATTACGGAAGAATTTGCCCGAGCGCTTGCGGGCATGGAAAAATTCTGCCCGCACTTCCACCTGTCGCTGCAGAGCGGATGTGACGCGACATTAAAGCGCATGAACCGCAGATACACGACGGAAGAATATGCGGACCGCTGCGCGCTTTTGCGCAGGTATTTTAAAAATCCTGCGATCACGACGGATGTGATCGTCGGGTTTCCGGGGGAGACAGACGAAGAATTTCAGCAGACAAAGCGGTTTTTGGAGCGGATCCGTTTTTATGAAATGCATATTTTTAAGTATTCCATGCGAAAGGGGACGCGGGCGGCCGGAATGGAGCCGCAGGTCGCAGAGCCGGTAAAGGCGGAGCGTTCCGCAGAGCTGATCGCGCTCGGGGCGCAGATGTCAAAGGCGTACCGCGACAGCTTTCTTGGGACGCGGACGGCGGCCTTGTTAGAAGAGCCGCTGGAATACGGCGGGGTTTCTTATTATGCCGGATACACAAAAGAATATGTAAAAGTGGCGGTGGAGGCGGGAAAAAACAGCCCAAACAGCATTGTTTTTGGAAAAATTACCCGTCAACTGGACAGGGAACTGTATCTTATGGTTGAATTTTAGGTGGGAGTATATTAAAATAGAGTATAGCAATGCTTTGAAGCCAGCGGTAACTGTAAGGAGTTACGTCCGGTGAAACAAAAGAAGCAGGAATGAGGTCGTGAAAATGCAGGATAAAAGTAATACACAATTTTTCAGAGTGGAAAAGGAACCGGAAATACAGGTGAAAGATGTGCTGGAGCTTGTTTACCGTTCTCTGAGCGAGAAAGGCTACAACCCGTTAAATCAGATCGTCGGCTATATCATGTCAGGGGATCCGACTTATATTACGAGCCATAACAATGCGCGCAGCCTGATCATGAAGGTGGAGCGGGACGAGCTGGTAGAGGAGATCTTAAAAGAGTATATCAGGACAAATTCCTGGAAATAGCGGAGGGCTGGCGATGCGGATCATGGGGCTGGATTTTGGTTCCAAAACAGTTGGGACGGCAGTGAGCGATCCTCTGCTCGTAACCGCGCAGAGTCTGGAGATCATCCGGAGGAAATCCCCGGATAAGCTGCGCCGGACGCTTGCGCGCATACAGGAGCTTGCCGCGGAGTACGAGGTCGGGAAAATTGTGCTTGGCTATCCGAAAAACATGAATAATACGGAAGGGGAGCGCTGTGAAAAGACGAAAGAGTTCAAGCGCATGGTCGAACAGCGGACAAACCTGCCGGTTATTCTGTGGGATGAGCGGCTTTCAACGGTTGCGGCGGACCGGATTATGATGGACAGCGGCGTGCGCAGGGAGAACCGGAAAGAATACGTGGATAAGATTGCCGCAGGCATTATTTTGCAGGGATATCTGGATTCGCTGGCGCAGGAGAGTGCAGGGCATGACAACTAAAATATGTTGGAAAGGAAACACAGGAAATGAACAAGGATTTTCAGAAAATAGAATTTTATGACGAAGATCAGGGCGGATTTGCGGAGTTCTATGTGATCGAGCGGACGAAAGTAAACGGAGCGGAGTATCTGTTTACGGCGCAGGATCTGGAGCCGGGGTCGGACGCGTTTATTTTTAAGGTAAATGCGGTGAATACGCCGGAGGGGGCGGATATGCTGATCGAGCTTGTTGAAGATGAAACGGAGCTGCAGGCGGTAGGCAATGTTTTTGCGGAATTATTAAGTGATGATGTGACAATAGAAATGTAAAAAGGAGAGCAGGTTTGGAAACGGAATCAAAATTAAAGATCATTCCATTGGGCGGACTGGAACAGATTGGAATGAACATTACTGCCTTTGAATATGAAGACAGTATCATTGTTGTGGATTGCGGATTGTCATTCCCGGAGAACGATATGCTTGGAATCGATCTGGTAATCCCTGACATTACGTATCTGCGTGATAATCTGGATAAGGTTCGGGGGTTTTTTATCACGCATGGGCATGAGGATCATATTGGCGCGATCCCGTATGTGTTAAAGGAGATCAATGTGCCGATCTATGCGACGAAGCTGACGATCGGAATCATTGACAATAAGCTGAAGGAACACGATATGCTCCGCACAGTGAAGCGCAAGGTGGTCAGATACGGGCAGCATATCAATCTCGGCTGTTTCCGCGTGGAGTTTATCAAGACCAACCACAGCATACAGGACGCGGCGGCGCTTGCCATTTATTCCCCGGCGGGGATCGTTGTGCACACCGGGGATTTTAAGGTGGATTATACGCCGGTGTTCGGCGACGCCATAGATCTGCAGCGGTTTGGGGAGATCGGGAAAAAGGGCGTGCTTGCCCTGATGTGCGACAGCACAAACGCGGAGCGCGCAGGGTTTACGATGTCGGAAAAAACCGTAGGGAAGGCATTGGACTCTATTTTTTCCGAGCACAAAAACAACCGTATCATCGTGGCGACATTTGCCTCAAATGTGGACCGCGTGCAGCAGATCATTAACTGCGCGTATAACTACGGGCGCAAAGTCGTGATCGAGGGGCGCAGCATGGTAAATATCATCAGCACCGCGTCAGAGCTTGGATATATCAATATTCCGGACAACACGCTGATTGATATCGAGCAGTTAAAGAATTATCCGGACGAGCAGACGGTCATGATCACGACCGGGAGCCAGGGAGAGTCAATGGCGGCGCTTTCGCGCATGGCTACGGGGATGCACCGCAAGGTGGCGATCAAGCCGAATGACCTGATCGTGCTCAGCTCAAACCCGATACCGGGCAATGAAAAAGCGGTGACGAAGATCATCAATGAATTATTTATGAAAGGCGCGGAGGTGATCTTCCAGGACGTGCACGTTTCCGGCCATGCGTGCGCAGAGGATATCAAGCTGATCTATTCGCTCGTGCATCCGAAATATGCGATTCCGGTGCATGGGGAGTACAAGCATTTAAAGGCGCAGGCAAAGATCGCCGAGGAGCTTGGGATCCCGAAGGAGAATATTTTTATTTTATCTTCCGGCGACGTGCTGGAATTGAGCGATGAAGGCGCGGAAGTGACAGGCAAGGTGCATGTGGGCGACGTCATGGTGGACGGGCTGGGCGTCGGCGACGTCGGCAATATCGTTTTAAGGGACCGGCAGCATCTGGCGGAAGAGGGCATTATCATAGTCGTCCTGACGCTGGAGACCGGATCCGGCATGGTGCTTGCAGGGCCGGATATCGTGTCGCGCGGCTTTGTCTATGTCCGCGGGGCGGAGAGCCTGATGGAAGAGGCGAAGCATGTTTTGGATGAGATCATGGAAGTCTGCATGGACAGGCATATTACAGACTGGGGCAAGATAAAAACGGAGATCAAGGACTCGCTGGGTGATTTCGTATGGAAAGAGACGAAGCGCAGGCCGATGATCATTCCGATCATTATGGAAGTGTAGGGGAAGTTATGAATCAGGTGGAAGAAGCATTAAATACATTGATCCAATCCATAAAGAGCAGCCCGGAGTATACGCGCTATCAGGATATCAGCGCAAGAGTGCATGAGCAGCCGGAGCTGGAACGGCAGATCAACCAGTTCCGCAGGGAAAATTTTGAAGCGCAGAACTCGACCGGAATCTGGGATCTGTATGAACGGATGGACAAGCTGGAGAAAGATTATGAAGATTTCCGCAGGCGGCCGCTCGTGCGGGAGTTCCTCGCGGCGGAGCTTGCGCTGTGCAGGCAGCTGCAGAATATCAATTTATCCATTATCCGCAATATCGATTTTGACGTAGGGTTTATTGACCTGTAACAACGAAGGGACACAGAAGGGACGCCTGTTTATGAGCGCAAGTAAGATCGTAATGAGGATCGTGAGCATCAGTTTTTCCGCATTGGTATTTATTGCTGTCGTTTATGGGCTGTACCAGCTTGGGCTCCGTTCTTATAATTACGGATACCGCATTTTTACGGAACCGCCGGTGTCGGCGGGAGAGGGGACGGACAAGCTGGTGCAGGTCAGATCTTCCATGGATGCATCCGACATCGGGGAAGTGTTAGAAGAAAAAGGGCTGATCCGCGATGCGCGCCTGTTTACGCTGCAGGCGGCATTCTATGGATACAGCAAGTCGATGAAGGCAGGGACTTATACGTTGAATACGTCCATGACTTCGCGGGAAATGATGCAGGTCATGAGCAGTGAGGCTGCGGAAGAAGACGCCGAGGGGCAATAGCGGTGGAACGTGGATGGGAGATATCATGGTTACAGAGGAAAGGGAGCGGCTGTCCGTTTTTATGAATTCACTGAATTCCGCGAATACGGAGTTGCTTAATACAATTGAGGCGGAAGCGCTGGAGCATGATGTGCCGGTTATCCGCAGGGAAATGCAAAACTGTATGAAGCTTTTGCTCGCCGTAAAAAAACCGCGCAGGATTCTGGAAGTGGGAACGGCGGTTGGATTTTCCGCTATTTTTATGAAGACGTATAATCCGGCGGAGTGTACGGTGACGACGATTGAAAATTATGAGAAGCGGATCCCCATTGCGCGGCGGAATTTTGCGCGGGCGGGGATGCAGGATACGGTTACATTGATTGAGGGTGACGCCGCAGATGTGTTAAAAGAACTCAAAGGGCCTTATGACATGATCTTTATGGATGCGGCGAAGGGGCAGTATATCCGGTTTTTGCCGGAAGTCTTACGGCTCCTGGAGGAAGACGGGATGCTGATCTCGGATAATGTGCTTCAGGACGGCGATATCATCGAGTCCCGTTATATCATTGAAAGGCGCAACCGTACAATCCACAGGCGGATGCGCAGTTACCTGTATGAGCTGACGCACCACGCGCAGCTTGTGACGGCGATCCTGCCGGTGGGGGACGGCATAACGGTCAGCAGCAAAAAGAGACAGGAGAAAGTATGAAGCGTCCTGAATTGTTAGTTCCGGCAAATAGCCTGGAAGTGTTGAAAATAGCGGTTATGTATGGCGCGGACGCCGTATATGTCGGCGGGGAAGCGTTCGGGCTGCGCGCAAAGGCAAAAAATTTTACGCTGCCTGAAATGGCGGAGGGCATTGCGTTTGCGCATACGCATGGCGTAAAGGTATATGTCACCGCAAATATTCTGGCGCACAATGCGGATCTGGAAGAAGTGCGGGTTTATTTTGAAGCGTTAAAAGAGATAAGGCCGGACGCGCTGATTATTTCCGATCCCGGAGTTTATCAGATCGCAAAAGAGGTCTGTCCGGAGATCGACCGCCATATCAGCACGCAGGCGAACAATACGAATTATGGCACGTACCGGTTCTGGCATGGGCAGGGGGCGAAGCGTGTTGTGAGCGCGCGGGAACTGTCTTTAAAAGAGATCGCGGAAATACGCGCGCACATCCCGCCGGAGCTGGAAATTGAGACGTTTGTGCATGGCGCGATGTGCATTTCCTATTCCGGACGGTGCCTGCTCAGCAACTATTTTACGGGCAGGGACGCAAACCGGGGCGCGTGTACGCACCCCTGCCGCTGGAAATATGCGGTCGTGGAGGAGACAAGGCCGGGGGAATACCTGCCGGTCTATGAGAATGAGCGCGGGACGTATCTTTTTAATTCCAAAGATCTGTGCATGATCGGGCATATACCGGATCTGGTCGCGGCGGGCATTGACAGCTTTAAGATCGAGGGGCGCATGAAGACGGCGTTATATGTGGCGACGGTTGCGCGGACGTACCGCAAGGCGTTAGATGATTATTTTGTTTCAGAAGAACAGTACCAAAGCAATATGGCGTGGTATGCGGAACAGATTTCAAACTGCACCTACCGGCAGTTTACGACCGGATTTTTTTACGGGAAGCCGTCGGAGGAGATGCAGATTTATAATGACAGTACATATGTCAAGGAATATACTTATCTGGGGGTTGTGGAAGGATGCAACGAAGCGGGCATGTGCCGGATTGAGCAGCGCAACAAGTTTTCCGTCGGGGAAACGATAGAGGTCATGAAGCCGGACGGGGAAAACGTTCCGGTTACGGTGCGGGCAATTACGGATGAAGCGGGCGCGCCGATGGAATCAGCGCCGCACCCGAAGCAGGCATTGTATGTGGATATCGGGTATCTGCCGGACAGGTATGATATTCTACGCAGGAAAGAGGAGGACTGACAGATGGAAAAAGACAGATATGTAGCATATGTGGGGACTTATACGCATGAGAACAGTCTCGGGATCCATATTTACGACGTGGATGTGGAGCGGGCGAGGTTACACGAGCGCAAGCTGGTGCCGATCAGCAATTCATCGGATCTGGTGATCTCTCATAATGGAAAGATCCTGTATTCGATCGCGGACGAAGGCGTGGAGGCGTTCCATATTCTGGAAGACGGGGATTTGGAGTCCATCAATAAAGAGTGGATCGGCGGCATGAGGGGCTGCTATCTGGAGCTTGACGCGCAGGACCGTTACCTGTTTGTGGCAGGGTACCATGATGCGCGGGTAACGATGATGCGCTTAAATGAAGACGGTTCGATCGCGGGCATTGCGGACGGCGTGTTCCATAAGGGAATGGGGCGCTGCATTGCGGAGAGAAATTCCAGGCCGCATGTGCATTGCGTGATCGTAACGCCCGACCAGCAGTTTTTATGCGCGGTCGACGGCGGGCTGGACCATGTGAAGATCTATAAGATCGATTATGAGAACGGCCATCTGATCAACCATGACATTTTGCGGTGTCCGCTGGATTCCGCGCCGCGGGCGCTGCGGTTCAGCCAGGACGGCCGGTTTGCGTATGTGCTGTGCGAGCTGACAAATGTGGTCAATGTTTACAGTTACCATGTAGAAGGGGACAATCCGGAATTTGAGCTGATCCAGACATTGTCGACGAAAGATCCGAAGGAAGATGAGATCTGCAGCGCGGCGGCAATGGAAATCTCTCCGGACGGGAGATATCTGTTCTGTACGGATGCGGGCATCAATGCCGCGCTGATTTTTGAGATCGATGCGGAGACGGGCCTGCTGACGCTTGTATGCAATTCGAGGATCGGCGGGGAGTTCCCGAAGGCGTTGGCGGTATTTCCGGACGGGAAGCATTTTATGTGCTTAAACCATGACAATGATTCCATTGGCATTTTTTCTGTGAATTATGAGGGAAAATATTTCCTGATGGATGGGAAGCCGGTAGATGTGGAAACGCCGAACTGTGTTTATATTCATAAATTATAGAAGTGCATTGAGAAAGAAAAAGGAGAGGAAAAGAGTATGGCTGAGAAATACCGTTTGGTAACGAGGAGTGATTTTGACGGTCTTGTCTGTGCGATGATCTTAAAGGAGCTGGACATGATCAATGATATAAAATTTGTGCATCCCAAGGATATGCAGGATGGGCTGATTCCGGTCACCGATCATGACATCACGACAAACCTGCCGTATGTGGACGGCGTCTATCTGGCGTTTGACCACCATTCCAGCGAGGTCAGCGATGATGACGACGAAAAGCCTTCCTATATCATTGAGGGCGAGGCTCCGTCAGCGGCGCGCGTTGTTTATGAATATTTCGGCGGGAAGGAAAAGCTGCCGCGCATTTCGGAAGAGATCATGGCGGCGGTGGATAAGTCGGATTCCGCGCAGTTTGATATGGATGATATTTTAAACCCGCAGGGCTGGACGCTGATGAGCTTTCTGATGGATGCGCGCACCGGGCTCGGCCGTTTCCATGAGTTCCGCATCTCCAATTATGATCTGATGATGGAGCTGATCGATTACTGTCTGGAGCATCCGGTGGAGGAAGTGCTGCAGCTTCCTGACGTGAAGGAGCGCGTGGAACTGTATTTCCGTCAGCAGCAGGATTTTAAGGCGCAGCTGCAGCGCGTGACAAGAATGGTCGGGGATGTGGCCGTTATTTATCTGAAAGATGAGGAGATCATCTATACCGGCAACCGGTTCCTTGTGTATGCGATGTTTCCGGATGCAAAAGTTTCCGTACATGTGATGTGGGGCTTTAAGAAGCAGAATACGGCGGTTACGATCGGAAAGTCCATCGTCAACCGTTCTTCAAAAATAGATATCGGGGAGATCTGCCACTATTACGGCGGTGGCGGGCATCATAACGCGGGCACGTGCCAGCTCCCGAATGATGAAGTGGACGGTATCCTGCCGGATATCCTGGATCTGTTAAATGAAAAGATTACGTTAAAGGAGCTTGACCGGAAATAGACAGGAAAAAGTGCGTGGGGCGGGCGGCGTTTCCCGCCCTTTTGGCGGCGCTGCTGTCGGTCATGGCTCTGTTGGCGACGGCGCGCCAGAATCAGGTACAGATACAGGAAGAAACGCTCTCCATAGCGGGCGTCTCCCATGCGTATGATCTTATGCTGATCGCGGATACGCATATCAGCCTGTGCGACAACAGAGATCCGTCGCTGCTCGAAAAGGCGGCGCGGCGCAGAGAAAGTTTTATGCGGGAGAGCGGGCGGAATACGGAAAAGGTTTTTGAGCGGCTGATATCCGAGACACAGGAAATGCAGCCGGATCTTACCGTTTTTGCGGGCGATATTATCGACTCGGCCATGTATGCGTCTGTTGATTTTGTAAAGGGGCAGTTTGCGCGTCTGCAGACGCCATATCTTTATATCGCGGGCAACCATGATTTTGAATACGGAGAGGAATATTTTTCCGGAAAGGCGTATCGGGAATATTTCCCGAGGCTTGCGGAACTGACGGGGACGGACAGGCAGTATTGCATAAAAGAATTTGATGACCTGCTCGTGATCGGCGTCAATGATAAGAATAACCAGCTTCCGAAAAGCGCGGTAGAGGATCTGCTGCCGCTGCTTCGGGGGACAAAGCCGGTGATCCTCGCGCTTCATGTGCCGCTGCAGCCGCAGGATGAAAATTCCGGGCTGGAAATGCAGGCAAATGAGATCTGGGGATTGTCCGCGAAGGGAAGGTGCCGCGTGCTGATCGGGGAGACGGCGTGCCGTCCGAACAAGACGACGCAGAAATTTTTGGACGCGGTGTTTGCCGAGGACAGCCCGGTCGCGGCTGTCCTGGCAGGGCATATCCATTTTTATAACCGCAGCATGGTCAGCGACACGCTTTTGCAGGAGGTGACGGGCGCGGGGTATAAGGGCGAAGCGGTCCGGCTTCATATAAAGCCGCTGTCAGACCGGACAAATCCGTGATCCTGGAAACGCGGGATAACAAAATGCAGACATTACGATCAGGTAATGCCTGCATTTTGTTTTACTTATTTTTATAAAAATCCCAGATGGCGTCTGTGCGCGCCGACATATTTTCCAGCATCAGGTCGGCGATCGTCAGAGCCGCCATCGCTTCGACGACAACGACGGCGCGCGGCACGATGACCGGATCGTGCCGTCCCCCGATCTGCACGGAGATCGTTTCGCCGTTTTTATTGACCGTTTCCTGCGCGGCGCTGATCGAAGGCGTCGGTTTGAACGCTGCGCGGAAGACAATATCCGTCCCATCGCTGATGCCGCCTAAAATGCCGCCTGCGTGGTTTGTTTTTTTGGCGACCGTCCCGTCCTCTTTATAATAAAAGGCGTCATTATTTTCGCTGCCGTTTGCATATGCCGCGCGGAATCCGTCCCCGATCTCAAAACCTTTGACGGCGCCGATGGAAAAGATGGCGCCTGCCAGTCTCGCGTCCAGCTTGTCAAAGACCGGTTCCCCGATTCCCGCAGGCACGCCTTTTATGATGCATTCGACGACGCCGCCGGAGGAGTCCCGGTTTTTCATGCAGTCTTCCAGATACTGCGCGGCCTGTCCGGCCGCTTTTGCGTCCGGCATATACAGGGCGTTCTGCGATATCTGCGCCGCGTCAAACTGTTCGCCGCTGATGGCGACAGGCCCGATGCTTTTTGTATAAGTCAGAAACCGGACGCCGAGCGTTTGCAGCAGTTTTGCCGCGACCGCGCCCGCCGCCACGCGCCCGATCGTTTCACGGCCGGACGAGCGGCCGCCGCCGCGGTAATCGCGGAAGCCGTATTTTGCGTCAAAGGTATAATCCGCGTGTCCCGGCCGGTAATACGAGGCGATCTCGCTGTAGTCTGCGGAACGCTGGTTTTTGTTATAGACTGCGAGTGAGATCGGCGTTCCCGTCGTCTTTCCTTCAAAAACGCCGGATTGTATCGTTACGGCGTCGTCTTCTCTGCGCGGGGTGGAAAATTTTGACTGCCCCGGTTTCCTGCGGTCTAAGTACGCCTGAATATCCGTTTCCGTGAGCGCAAGCCCGGCGGGGCAGCCGTCGATGACGACGCCGATCCCCATTCCGTGCGATTCGCCCCATGTGCTGACTCTCAGCTTGTTTCCTAAAATTGAACCTGGCATAATCGTAGATCCTTTCCTGTTTTCGAGCATATTTGCGTCTGTGCTTATTATAGCGTTGACGGGGGAAAAATACAAGCGTATCTGCGGGGAAATGAAGCGGAAGCGTGTGTTGACAAAAAGGAACCGGGGGGGGGTATAATAACGATGATTATGTGACGTAAGATGAAAGGAGAAGCTATGGAGCGGAAACCAGAAAAAAAAGAAATCGTGATTTTGCTGTTTGCGGTGACAAAGGGCGGTAAGACGACGCTTGCCACGACGCTGTGCCGCGAGGACATAAGGCCGGTCATGGATAAGATCACAAACTGCAGGACGGAGGTGACGGTGGACTGGACGTATGATCCGGATGCGGACGGGATTATTTTGGAAGAGGCCCTGCTGAATGACAAAGGGGTGTTCGGGGTGGATGACGGGGCGGAAGTCACCTGTGAAGGCTTTAATCAGATATTAGAAAGCGATCCGGGGAAATATTTAAAGGATGTCCTGCGGCTGGAAAGCCAGAGCGGCCTGTCGTCAGCGGAGCTGAAAGAATATGTTTTAGGGAAGCTGAGGGAGTATGTGGAAAACAGCGATGCGGACAAATTGGCAGAGTTGATAAAAAACCGCTTGAGCAATAAGTTTTTATGCCGGCTCAAGGTGTTGCTGCCGCCGACCGCCGCATGGAATGATTTTTTTGAGGAAAAGGGCGTCCGATTGGTATTGCGCGACACGCGGGGGCTGTTGGATATGGAGCCGCAGGAGACGGAGGCGATTCAGCGCATGACCACGCGGGAGCTGGGCATAGACGGGATCCATGCCGTGCTGGTCTTAGGCAGCGGCGCCGCTTTTCCGGACATAACGCAGAAACTGTACAGGAATGCATATAAGAGCGTCTTTGAGTCAGCGCCTGTATTTATTATGAACCGGTCAGATGCGTTTCGCACCCTGTACAGGCAGAGGTATGGGCGGGATGCCACAGCCTGTATGAAACGGCGGTTTTTACGAACTTAAAAGATCTGCTGTCAAAGGTCATGCGGCATGAGCGTCTGAGGGAAGAAATCGATGGGCCGATAAAACAGGGATTTGTTAATTTTGTATGCCTTGATGAAAAAGAGGTGGAGCTGTGGCCTTGTCCCCGTTATGATTATGGGTGGATTTGGCAAAAGATTTGCGCCGATATTCTCGATCGAAACTGCCCGGTGTTAGGCCCGTACGGCGGGATCACAACGCAGAAATCTATGGCGCGGGCCGCTGCTTCGGCATGGCATTGGATGATCGAAATGACGGATGAATACGGATATGCAGGCTCGCCGCTGAACGCTGATGGCCCGGATATGCTCGGGGATATTCCGGAAGAGTGTCGGAAAAATCTGATCCGGATGGCTTTGTGCAAAATTATAGTGGATCATGCAGATATGGCGCTTTTTAATGGGACGCATTATATGATTGAACGGGGAATATTAGAAAAATGCATTGAGGACATCAGAAATCTGCCGGACGGCGTTGTTGAAAGCACAGGTATGGACGCCTTGTCAATGCTGTCGGGAGTGGCCGCAAGGAATATATTTTAGAAAAAGGCGCCTGAAATAAAAATCTGATACTGCCGGACGGAGAATCATCCGGATGATGGATTGGCGAATGAAGCGTCAGTAAAGATTCAACATCTACGTATCATCTTCACGGGCAGAAGTGGCATTTCACCTTAGGACTCCCAAGCTCTGCAGTTTGGGTAAAACATGGTGAAGAGTGTACAGATGAGAATATTCAGAAGTACAGAAAGAAGAAGAGTTATCTTGTATGCGCTTTGGATATTTTTGCGATTGGGGAAATTTGGACTTTACGTTATAGGAACACGAATCTTTCACAAGTTACGATTGTGGGTGGGCAAAAACCGTTCGATCCAAAGAAGATTACAGTACCTGACCCAGACCCAACGAAACCAGATATTCCGATACCGGTTGTTGCTGTATATGATACTACTCATTCGAGCAGGGATGATATTGATACAGTTGGCATACATTAAGTAAAAAGCTTTACAAGGCACGTCTATGCACGTGCCTTGTTTAGTAATAAAAATTATAAAGGAGGGTAGAGGTTCACAATAACTTATAAACAAATATTTAAAAGAAAAGGAGATTGATTATATGAAGAGATATTTTATAACATTAATAGCAGTTTTATTTTTATGTTTAGGTTTTAGCTCAGTACAAACCGAAGCCAAAACATATGATGTAAGAGGAGCTGAAGAAGGTGTAACATATACTTTTGGCGGATTTATGGATTTAGGCACAACTACATTTACACACGTAAAGTTTATACATAATAAGAATTATTATTTTAAAGTGCCTAAAACAGGGTATTATACCATCAGTTGTGAAGCTAACAAAGATAGTACTATTGATATTAATGTACATGACCAGTTAACTATAGGTTACGGGGATTCTACACCTAGAAGTGTTAATCCTGGGGAGAAACTATCCTTTTATTGGTATAAAGGATATTATGAAGTGATAACTCCAGAGTTAATTGACGATAAACCTGAAGCATCGTGTAAGGTTACTATAACTTATCATAAGAATAAACCAAGCGGAAAGGTCATAAAAGAAATAGTATACAAGGTAGCTAATAATGAAAAGGTTTTATATGACTCCGATGCTTCTCTGGGTGTAAACATATTATTAGATGATGTTGATTGTTATTTCAAAGCACCAACTACTGCAAAGTATAGAGTAACTGCCAAGTCTTTACGTCCATTAGATTATACAGTGCAATTACGTGTTTTTGGTGGTGGTTCATTAGGATGGGATATAGTTCAAGGTAATGCTGAGCAGAGAAAGTGGGAAAAAGAAGAGGGTCAGTATGGGCCATTCACCTGTGAACTTGAAAAAGGACAAGAGCTTGAATTTTCTCCTCAAGGATTATTTAAAGTACGTATTACAAAGATAGCAGAAAATAAAGGAAAAGAGACAGTGAAAACCGGAGAGCGAATTTCTCTAAAAACAGGTGATAAAGGAAAAACAGTTTGGAAGGTTTCAAATGGAAATGCCAAAGTCATTAAGACATCCTCTAAATCCGCACAGATTGAAGGTGTTAAAAAGGGAAAAGTAAAGGTTACTGCGAAAGTTAATGGATGCACGTATACCTGGACGATTACTGTTAAAAAGTCTGAAAAACAGATAAATGAAGAGCTGCACGCGAACATTTCTACAAAGTGCTATCCGATTAAATATAATCCAGGCAGTATGTTATTGTGGATTGAGAATGATGGTGACCCAGTAAGTTTGACTGGAACAATAGGTTTATATAAGGATGGCACTGAGGTGGAGACAATTCCTTTTTCAAGAGCATGGGTTGGTGGCGAATATCAAACCGTTGTAAAAAGCAGTGCAGGTGTGGATTTTGACGAAGTTAAACTCAAGGAATTTACAGTTAAAAAATCGTCTAAGAGCTTTAACTACGTAGATCCTGACACTGGTAAGATGACTTATAACAAAACAGACGATTACGCAATATA
>CANQQG010000047.1 GCA_947625875.1 uncultured Lachnospiraceae bacterium | reverse complement strand
ACTCGGATACAATCGCATAAATAACTATCCACCATACAATAAATTAGACGGTGCAATTTGTTTTGCCAAAGAATTGCACCTATAAATTCAAGTTGAACAAAATCGCTGCGCGATGGCCTGCCAAAGCTGTGGCACAGCGATTTTGTTCAATTACAATTTATCTAAACAACCATTACCACAATCACAACTGAATAAGTAATACAACACAGCGTCAGAGCGTATAGAAACCAGTCTATACGCTCTATTTTTTTATGTAAAAGAGCAAGAATATGGCAGAAACCAAAAACGAGCAACAGCCCCACAGTTTCAAAAGAAAGTTTTGGAATACCACTTACACCGTCAAAGTACATTTCAGTAAGGACACTGATTAAACCTTTAAAGACAGAGTGCAAAAGTTGATTATCAATGAGCGCCTTGAAAAAAATCAGAAATAATCCACGTCAACACTTTACAACTCTTATCAGACCATAAATCGTCTGCTGCCGTATCATCTATTACAGTTGCATTTATAACTAACATATTAAAGTTAGAAAGAACTACCTCCACCTAATAATATTGTACGACACAAACCTATTACTGAAATACACTACTGGCTTTTTTGAACGCATCTGCATTTTACCTTACAGATTTCCTCAAGTTAAAATCCCCTTTATTAATTACACTACAGCCTCTACAATCTTCTTGTCCCCCACCCTGATCTCTTTTACTCCGACTTTCTTATTTTTATTGAAATTAAAGCTGAGCATATAACCCTTATCCTTACGGTAATAATCCAAATATTCTGCAAGCTGGCGTTCGCCTCTTTCGTTGTATTCGCTGCCATGCCAGATTTTCAGTTCAACAATAAACTGTTCACCCTGATAATCGACAATGACGTCTGTACGACGTTCATCTCTCGTCTGCGCTTCAATATAGTAGTTTCCTGCACCATTAATAATCGGTTTCAAATAAATCAAAAAAATCTTTCTCCCCTGCTTTTCAATAAAACCTTCCTCTTTCTGTCCATAAATATCAGTGAAATATTCCACAAATTTTTTCAGCACAAGTTCCATATTAAGCTTATTCTCTTTTATAAAACCAATTCTATCGCTCCCACCCTGTGCATAAATGTCATTTCCCGATTCTTCCGCCATAAATAAATTTAACAGACACATCTCAAACATTCTGTTCGCTATCGTCACACGACCATTTTCTTCTTTCAAATATCCAAACATAAGGCCAAGGCTGATAGATTTTTGCTCAGGGCTGAATGTTATTTTTCTCCCGCGGTATATAATATCTTCTATCATGCCCCGCAAGTCTTTATATATATCAAGCTGTTTTACCATGCTTTCAAACAGCATTGTGCTTTCCTTTAATATCTGTTTTACCGCAGCCTCCACTCCTTTTTTTGTCCATGCGCTGCTTAAAGTTACAAAAGCGCCGCTGCAAGGCAATTCTTCATCCATGCACTTACAAATTGATGAAACAAGGACTGGGTAACCTGATGTGTATTGATATATTTCTTCTGATATTTTCTGTATATCCATGCCTGTATGTTGATCAGCTTCGTATTCAGCAAGCATAGACGCAATCTGAACCGTTGAAAAATTCATATCAATATTAAATTTAGCGGCTATATTCCATGGACTGTTGTACTGATGCTCTGAGTCCGGACGAAGCTTTAATCTCAGATTTTTTATGTCATATACACCGGCCAGGATTACAGAATGAAAAATTGGCATCCTGTCACGATTTAAGTAATAGCTCCTGAGCTGCGCCAAAAAATCTATAAATACCTGATTATTTGACGCACTGTCTACCTCATCTATCATTAATACAATTGGACGCGGGCTTTTTCCACACACACTGCTAAGACAAATAAAAAGATTTTTCATACCCGCTTTTTTCCCGACAAATTTTTTTAGGACTTCATATGCTTTCCCACCGACAGGATTTCTCATTTTAAAATCCCTGATGATCATTTCAGCTAATGCCTGTGAAAATGTCGCTTCATCTGCAAAATCTTCAGATCCAAGCTGCTGAAAATCAAGCGACAACACAAGATATTCCTCTTTCAAGTATTTCTCCAATGCCCGCAGGGTAGTAGTTTTTCCATATTGGCGTCCCCTGTTGATTATAAAATACTTTTTCCTGTCAACCAGCATTTTCTTTATATACCCAAGTCTGTCGTCCAGACAGACCATATAATGCTCTTTTGGATTACATGAACCTTCTGTATTAAAATATTTCACTTTTCCTTCCTCCTGCCATCAGTCGCTCATGCCCACTTCCACTAAATTCATCATTCACCGTTGACTTCGATTCATTCGGTGTTCATATTATATCACGATCAAACGCATTTTACTACTAAATCGTCTTCCCCTGAACCACCCCGCAGTAGCTGTAATGCAGCTTAAATAAATAGAATTTTTCTCTTGCGGATAAACCTCTACTCTGCTATAATATAAAAATCACAAGAAATACATCTGTCGTTGTATATTCTAAATTTCATAAACAAATACAAGTTTCATTTTCTTGATCTTTACATTTCAAGTAAAAAACCAATAAAAAACATACATTTACTGTCCCACACAGAAAAAATCTGACATTAAAAAAACAGATATTGTAAAACCCACCCAAACATCATATAATAAAGGAAGGTACAAATTATGGAACTGAAAAATTTTGAAGATCTTACCCTCGCCGACCGTTTCATCTTTTTTAAGGTAATGCAGGATCCGGACTTATGCAAACAACTTTTGGAAATCATACTTGGCATTGAGATCGAACATATAGAATACGTGGAAGGCGAAAAAAACATAGAAGTCAGTTACAGAGGGAAAAGTATACGGCTTGACGTCTATGTCAGGGATGATGAAGGCACAGTTTATAACGTGGAAATGCAGGCGGCAGCCACGTCCCACCTGTCCAAAAGAAGCCGCTATTACCAGAGCATGATTGATCTGGAGCAGCTTGGAAAAGGCGCAAAATACGCCAGACTTGGCAAAAGCTTTGTAATCTTCATATGCCTGTCGGACATTTTCCATAAAGGGCGGCATATCTACACCTTTGAAAACAGGTGCATTGAAGACATGAGGCTCACACTGGACGATGGCACGAAAAAAATATTTTTAAACCCGCACTCGGATATGGATGACATCACGCCTGAACTTGCAAATTTCTTAAAATACCTCGCAAACGGCGTGGCAGTCGATGATTTTACAGAAAGGCTGGTGAAAGCAGTGGAAACAGCGAAACGAAATCCAAGACTTATGGTGGAATATATGTCATATTATGCAGACCTGGACGACATTGAGATGGAACACGAAGAGGCGCTTGAACAAGAACGCAAAAAAGGACTTGAACAAGGACGTGAAGAGGGACTCGCCGTTCTCGTAACAACATTAAAATCCATACTGCCCGATTTTGAATCCGTATACAACGCAGTTGTCAAAAATGAAAAATACGCAGACCGCACCCGCGACGAAATAAAAAAATACTATTAATCACTGCTTACAAAAAAATAAAAACAGGAGGCATCTACCCATGAAAAAAACAGCAAAAAAAATAGCCGCTGCTTCTGCCCTGCTCTTAACCGGCATGCATGGCTTTAACAAATACATTGACTACAAACTCGCGCCCGTTACGCCGGACAAAAATAATCTGAACTTTACATGGAAGGACATGGATATCAAATATTCTGTAAAAGGAGCTCCGGAAAACCCGCCGCTCCTGCTGATCCATAACCTGCATCCCGCTTCGTCCAAAGAAGAATGGTACCGCATAGATGACATGCTTGCAGAACATTTCCATATTTACGAACTTGACCTGCCCGGATGCGGAAAATCGGACAAGCCGGACATTACCTATATCAATTATATGTACGTCCAGCTTATCGGACAATTCATAAAAACAGTGATCGGAAAAAAGACAAGCGTATGCGCCGCCGCTTTTTCAAGCTCCTTTACACTGATGACAGCGCGCATGGATCCGGAGCTGATCGACAAAATCATCATCATCAATCCGACTCCGATCAAAGACCTTGTTTCACCCGTCACCAAAACAACGCGCTTTTTTAAGAAACTGTTAGAAACGCCGATCATCGGCACATTCCTTTATAATTGCAAAATGAGCAAAACCCGCATTGCAGAAGAATACAAATACACCAATTTTTACAGTTATAAACATATTCCGGAAAAAATATTAAATGTCGCTTATTACAATGCGCATTGCAGGCGCTCTTCCGGTAAATACCTGCTTGGAGGCATTCTGGGCAGATACACCAATATTAACATTATCCATGCGCTGCCAAAAATTCAAAACGACATTTATTTTATTGGGAGCAGCAGCTATAAATCGACCATTCAGGAATATAAACAGCATAACCCGAATATCCACGCCGCTTATATTTCCAACTGCAGGCTGCTTCCGCATCTGGAAACGCCAAAGGCAGTTACTGAAAAAATCCTTCATATCATGAACGCAGCGTAACCGTTCAGCCAGCGGAAACAGATAGCAAACTTTCATATTCACTAAAATTTTGTTATCTGTTTCCAAACCATTACATAATTCGTAACTATTCAGTATTCTTCATTATTTTTAATGCAGCGGCTGCCTTGTCGGCGTCCCCGCTTTCCTCGGATATTTTTTCGGAGTGCGCGACTCCTTATCGACCATAACAAAAGAACGCTGATAATCCGTATCAGGCAGGCCAAACTTTTCTATCGAACGGATTTTCCCGCCCAATAAACGAACCGCTTTTTTCGCTTCCGCCGATTCCCGCTCCACTTCCCCGGATTTATACGAAACAAACACGCCGCCCACTTCCACAAACGGAAGGCAGTATTCACTCAAACTCGCAAGATTTGCAACAGCGCGCGACACACACAGCGCATACTTTTCACGATACAGATCCATATGCGCCAGATCTTCCGCCCTTCCATGCACAGCCGTTATCCCTTTTAAATCCAGACCTTCTATTACAGCATTTAAAAATTTTACCCGCTTATTCAAAGAATCCGCTAACGTCATCTGCAGGTTCGGATAAACAATCTTTAACGGGATCCCAGGAAATCCGGCTCCCGTTCCCATATCCATAACAGCAATCTCCTGACCGAGATCCATATATGCGCCCAAAATCACACTGTCCAAAAAATGCTTTTCCACGACCTCGTCAAACTCCGTAATCGCCGTAAGATTCATCATCTGATTCCATTCCAAAAGGATATCATAATAATCAGAAAACTGCTGCTCCATCGTATCTGTAATCGTTATCGAAAGCTTCTGCAGCTCATTTTTCAATTTTTCAAAATCATGCTTCACGTAAAACCCTCACTTTTTCTGATAAAACTGCTCCAGATAAACAAGCAGGACTGAAATATCCGCAGGCGACACGCCTGAAATCCGAGAAGCCTGCCCGATCGAGACCGGCCGATATTGGTTCAGCTTCTGTCTTGCCTCAATGCGCAGCCCGCTTACCTTATCATAATCAAAATCAGCGTCCAGCCTCTTATTTTCCAGCTTTTTAAAATTCTCCACCTGTTTGATCTGCCTTTTAATGTACCCTTCATATTTGATCAGAATATTGACCTGCTCTGTCACTTCATCGGGAAGCTTTGGCCTGTCCGGATCAAGCTCCGCCAATAAATCATAATTCAGTTCCGGCCGCCGGATCAATTCCGCCAGTGTCGTCCCCGTACTCAAAGGCATACTCCCATATTTTTCCAGAACCTTCTGCACCCTGCTTCCCGCCCCGACCGTTATCTGAGAAATGCGCGCAATCTCCGCGCCTATCATCTGCTCTTTTTTCACCACCTGGTCATAACGCTCCTTTGAAATCAGCCCGACCTCATAACCTTTTTTTGTCAGGCGCAAATCCGCATTATCCTGCCGCAGCAGCAGCCGGTACTCTGCACGTGACGTCATCATCCGGTAAGGCTCACGATTTTCCTTCGTCACCAGGTCGTCGATCAAAACGCCGATATAGGCTTCGGAGCGGTCAAGCAGCAGCGGCTTTTTCCCTAATAGTTTCATTGCGGCATTAATGCCCGCAACCAGTCCCTGCGCCGCTGCCTCCTCATAACCGGAACTTCCATTAAACTGCCCGCCGCTGAACAGACCCTGTATGTTCTTAAACTCCAGGGTCGGATACAGCTGATTCGGATTAATGCAGTCATACTCGATCGCATAGGCATTCCGCACGATCTTCGCATGTTCCAGCCCCGGAACCGTCCGGTACATTTCATACTGCACATCTTCCGGCAGCGAGCTGGACATTCCCGCGACATACATTTCATTCGTAGACAGCCCCTCGGGTTCGATAAATAACTGATGACGGTCTTTATCCGGAAACTTCACAACCTTATCCTCAATCGACGGGCAATACCGCGGCCCTGTCGCATGGATTACGCCGGAATACAGAGGCGAACGGTCAAGATTTTGCCGTATGATCTCATGCGTCTTTTCATTCGTATAAGTCAGCCAGCAGGAAACCTGCGGAATCTGTACCTCTTCCGGATCGGTAGTAAAAGAAAACGGCACAACACGCTCATCGCCAAACTGCTCCTGCATTTTAGAAAAATCAATCGTGCGCTTATCAATCCGCGCCGGCGTCCCCGTCTTAAAACGGTACATTTCGATTCCATGCTCCTTTAAAGAATCCGTTAAATGGTTCGCCGCCTGCAGCCCGTTTGGCCCCGTATAATTCACAACATCCCCATACAGACACTTTGCTTTCAGATAAACGCCCGTACATAAAACGGCTGCCTTGCAGTGATAGACCGCACCCGAATACGTCTTAACGCCCGTAATCCGGTTTTCTTCCGTTATGATCTCCGACACTTCCGCCTGACGGATCGTAAGATGTTCCTGATTCTGCAGCGTCTTTCTCATCTCAATCGTATAATTCATCTTATCCGCCTGCGCCCGCAGCGAATGTACAGCCGGACCCTTTGACCTGTTCAGCATTTTCGACTGGATAAATGTCTTATCAATATTAATGCCCATCTCCCCGCCGAGCGCGTCCACCTCGCGCACCAGATGCCCCTTTGAGCTTCCTCCGATATTCGGGTTGCATGGCATCATCGCAATGCTCTCGATACTCACTGTAAACACAATCGTCTCCAGCCCAAGCCTCGCACATGCCAGCGCAGCCTCGCAGCCCGCATGTCCCGCGCCGACTACGCATACATCATAAGTTTCTTCCACAAATGGCATTTTCTTTTCCTCATTTTCCCATACAAAATTTTGCAAATATCTCATCTGCCAGATCATCTGCAATGGCCTCACCGATAATCAGTCCCAGGGACTCATAGGCATTTAATAAATCAACCGAATAAAAATCCTCCGGCATCCCGCTGCGGATACTGTCACTCACAAGTTCCAAACTCCCCAGAGCTTCCGCCAATGCATTTTTATGTCTCAGATTCGTAATAATGACCTCATCATTATAAGAAACGTCCCCATGGAAAAACATCTCCCGGATCGCATGAGCCAAATCCTGAATGCCCTCCCCTTCCGTCGCCGAAACAGAAAGCACTTCCGCTCCCATATCCTGAAAAGACTCCGGCGTAACCTGAACGGTAAGATCCGACTTATTCAAGAGGACGATACACTTTTTTTCCGTTATCATCTCGCGGATCGCATCATCTTCAACAGTAAGCGGTACGGATGCATCCACAACATAAAGAACCAGATCCGCTTCTTCCAGATATTTTTTTGCTTTCTCCACGCCAATTTTTTCTACTATATCATTCGTCTCATGAATGCCCGCCGTATCAATCATATTCAGACTGACGCCGCCGAGATTGATCTGCTCTTCCAAAACATCGCGCGTTGTCCCCGCAACATCTGTCACGATTGCACGTTCCGAGCCCGCAAGCACATTTAAAATCGAAGACTTCCCGACATTCGGCTTTCCAACGATCACCGTATGTATGCCCTCTTTTAAGATCTTTCCGTCATCTGCCGTTTCCAGCAAACGCCCGATCTCACTTTTTAACCCTTCGACTGTCTGCTCCAGCTTTTCCGCATAGCCATCCAGCGAATAATGCTCCGGATCGTCCAGCGCGGATTCAATAAAAGCCGTTTCATGTAAAATCTTCTCTCGCAGGCTTTTGATCTTATCCCTCACAGAGCCGCGCAGCTGGCTGACCGAGCTTTTCATGGCAAACTCATTTTTGGAATTGATCAGATCAATAACCGATTCCGCCTGTGTCAGATCAATCCTTCCATTTAAAAAAGCGCGTTTCGTAAATTCACCCGGCTCCGCCGGCCGCGCGCCATATTTGAACACTGTTTCCAATACCCTGCGCATTACCAAAACGCCGCCATGACAGTCAATCTCAACGGTATCCTCCCGCGTGTAGCTGTTCGGCGCACGCATGAGCATTACCAAAACCTCATCAATCACCGTATCCCCGTCTGTGATATACCCGTAATGAACCGTATGGGAATCCGCCTGCCGCAGCGTCTTTTTATTTTTTGCCCGAAAAATACGGTCGGCGACCGCCACCGCATCATCGCCGCTTATCCGGACAATGCCGATTCCCGCGCTCGACATCGCCGTAGCGATAGCGGCAATCGTATCTGTATCTGTTTTCATAAACGCCTCCAAAATCTCACTGCCATATCCGCATATATGTAAAAAAACTGTGTCCAAAACAAAAATGTCTTAAACACAGTTTTTAAATTTTCAGTTTCTTTTTAATGTAACGACGACATGACGGAAAGGCTCTTCCCCTTCACTATGTGTAGTGACAAAACGGTCATTTTGCAGCGCGGAATGGATTACCCTGCGCTCAAATGGATTCATCGGCTCTAATGCAACCGGGCGTTTTGTCCGCTTTACCTTATAAGCGATGTTTTTCGCAAGATTCTCCAGCGTTTCCTTTCTCCGCTTGCGGTAATCCTCTGTATCAAGCTTGATCTTGATATAATGCTCCGTCTGCTTATTTACCGCAAGGTTCGTCAGATACTGCAGGGAATCGAGCGTCTGCCCTCTTTTGCCGATCAAAACCCCCATCTCGCCGCCTTTGAAATTAACGTCCATTGTGCTGTTTTCTTTATCGTATTTCAACTCAATCTCAACTTCCATTCCCATTGCCTGAAATACTTTTCCAAGAAACTCCCTCGCATAATCTTCCACCGAAAATTTCTTACGGGCTTTAATCACTGCAGGTTTGCTGCCGATTCCGAGGAAACCGGCGCTTCCCGCACTCACGACCTCATATTCCAGATGATCACTGGTAATGCCAAGCTTTACCAATGCTTCCGTAATTGCATCATCAACTGTTTTTGCGCTTACTTCTATAAACTCCATACAAAATCCTCCGCCCTATTTATTATTTCTTTCGTTAAATTCCCGCACAAGATTCGCCTTTGCAGCCAGACTGTTCGGATTCGCCGATTTTTTATATTCATACGCTTTTTCAATCTTCGCGGACCTCTCTTCCTTTGAGATCGAAGACGGCAGCCTGTCGTCCCGCTTCGTGCTCATATGCGCGGCATTCCGGATCTGGTTCTCGTCAATTCCCATCTTTTCCAGCTTCTTTTTCCGCTTTTCCACATTCTTTTCAATCAGCTTATCTAAATCCAGATTCTGCATATGTCTGTTTACAAAAACCTGCTGTACGCATCTTGTCAAAGAACTGAACACCCAGTAAATGCCAAGTCCGACCGGAACTGTAAAGCAGAGAACAAGGGAAAACAGCGGCATAACCATATTCATTGTTTTCATCTGCCTTGCCATCGCGCTGTCAGGATCCGTATCCGCCTGCGGCATCAGCTTAATATTCAACACCTGCGAAAGATAAGAAGCAAGCGGTATCAGCAAAGCTAAAACGATCATCAGGTAGGATCCGGTCTTTACGCTGGCTGTGATAACTGCAAGCGGCGAGTCGGAAATATTGACGCCCAGAAAATTATTCATATGATTTAAATGCGTCTGCGTAGAAGAAATCACATCTGTCAGCGTCGGGAAAGAGCTTTTCAAAACGTCCCAGCCGTCCGTCGACATCTTATAAATCGTATCGATCAAATAGTTCCTCACAACGGTCGTGTCAGAATTGTGGAAATCCGCATTCAATCCGGCAATCTTCATCTTTTCCACAAAATCCGTCATCGTATCCTGATAGCCGCTCACAGACATAATGCCGTCTACAATATTATTAAAAGCGCTCTTAACGCCCGAAACATAAGCAGGCACATTATAGACCACGCGGTACAATGCAAAAAACACCGGCATCTGAATAATAAGCTGTAGACAGCTTCCCACCGGAGATATGCCGTACTTTGCATACAGCGCCTGTGTTTCCTCACTCATGGCCAGCTGTGATTCCTGATCCCTGCGCCCCTTATATTTTTCCTGGATAGCCTGAATCTCCGGCTGCATTTTCTGCTGCAGCTTTGAAAACTTCTGCTGCTTAATCGTAAGCGGCAGCATACACATATAGATCAGCACCGTTAATATGATGATCGTCAGGCCGATATTTTCAATTCCGAACACATTTTCCAAAAACAGATAGATCCAGTTCATAATCCATCCCAGGAATCTGGCAATCGGACCAAGAATAGAACCCGAATACTGTGTCAGTACAATCGTAGTCAATGGAACAATCCCTCCTTATTTTTATGAATTATGGAACAGGATCATAACCGCCATGCGAAAACGGATTGCAGCGGAGAATCCTCCAGCCCGCCAGCAGGCCGCCCTTTACTGCCCCATGCTTCGAAATCGCTTCAATCGCATAATCCGAGCAGGACGGGAAATATGGACACCTGACCGTTTTCATCGGCGATAAATACCCTTTATATAATTGAATACATACAATCATGATTCTTTTCAAACTTATTTTTTTACTTAATTTTTTCTCTCTCATCTTTCCTCATCTTCTTTTCTACCTGTTAAAAGTATCTTTTGAAGACCGGCAAGGTGCAGCAAAGCCTTTTCCATATCCTGATAAGACAGATTCTTTGCAGACACCCTCACAATTACGACAAAATCCAAACCACGTTGAAACAGATCCTCATGCAGACGGTAAGCTTCCCTGACCAAACGCTTCAGACGGTGCCTGACCACACTGTTCCCAACTTTTTTACTGACAGAAATCCCTATCCTGTTACAGCCTGTCCCGTTTTCCAAAACATACATTACGAGATAACGGTTTGCCAGAGATCTCTTTCCCGCATATACGCTTTGAAAATCAGAATTCTTTTTCAACGATTCAGAAAATTCCATCATTCATTCCCAAATAAATTTTTACACAACAAAAACGGTTATTTTTATGGTTTTTTCAGATTTTGGACTGTTTAAAAAATAACCGTTGCAACATAAGAAGAAAGACCACATAAGATGTGGCCTATGCTGATAACCTCTTTCTTCCTTTTAATCTCCTTGCAGCCAATACTTTTCTTCCGCCTGCTGTTCTCATTCTTTTCCGGAAACCATGCACTTTTGATCTCTTTCTTCTGTTCGGTTGATAAGTTCTCTTCATATCATTCACACCTCCTCTTATTGAAAAAACACCATTACAATTATATCAAAAAAGTTTCGCAAGTCAAGGAAAACCTTCATTTTTATGATTTTTTTATTTTTTAACCGAAAAACTGGAAAACGTGGACAAAAAGTTATCCACATAATTCAATACACAACAGACTTATGCACATATTTATCCACAATTTTCTGTCATTTTCTCAAAAAACCCTGTATTTTAGCGGATTTCAGCATGTGGATAACTGTGGATAACCCGTTGAAGCAGGGCGCATAAACCACCTTGTCCATGTTCTTAACCAATAAACAGACGCCTGCCTGTGACATCATATTTTGCCGTTTTAGACATTTTATCAACATAAACCAGATTTTTTTATATTAAAGTTTTTGATTGCTAAATTCGTCATTTTCGTTTATTATAGAGATAGTGGTTTTTTATGCGCTTTTTCAGGCGCGCAAAAATGAAGATTACGGAGAATTGCCATGTTAGTTGAGGAAAAATGGGAAGAGATCCTGTTGACGGTAAAAGAAGAATATGACCTTTCCAATATTGTATACGAATCCTGGATCAAGCCGCTCGAAATCTGCCAGATTGACGGCAATAAGCTTTATGTCCTTGTACCGCCGGAACAGATTGCCTTAAATTACATTAACAAAAAATATTTAACGCCTTTAAAGATCGTGATAGAGGAGATTACAGGCATCGACTACGATATCAGGTTTATCCTGCCGGAAGACGCAAAAAAGATCAAGCCGGTAAAATCCATTGCGCATACGGAGAACCTGCCTGCGGAAAATTATAACCTGAACCCGAACTATACCTTTGACACCTTTGTAGTGGGCAATAATAACAAACTTGCGCATACGATTTCCCTCGTCGTCGCCGAAGAGGCCGCTAATCCGGAGAAAAAATTCAATCCCCTGTTTTTATGGGGAGGCGTTGGACTCGGAAAGACACATTTGATGCACTCCATCGCACACCACATTCTTTCCAACCATCCGCAGCTGCGCATACAATACGTATCTTCCGAAGTATTTACAAATGAAGTCATTGACGCCATCCGCAACGGAAGCAATTCGCAGATCAACGCGATCCGCGAAAAATACCGCAACATTGATGTGCTTCTTGTAGATGATATTCAATTTATAATAGGAAAAGACCGGACTCAGGAAGAATTTTTCAATACCTTCAATGTCCTTTACAATGCCGGAAAACAGATCGTCATATCAAGCGATAAGCCGCCAAAAGAAATGACGACCTTAGAAGAGCGCTTCCGTTCCAGGTTCCAATGGGGCTGCATGGCGGACATCAGCTCTCCCGACTACGAAACACGCATGGCAATCCTGCGCAAAAAAGAGGAGATGGATGATTTTAAATTTGATGATGAGATCATCGAATACATAGCGAACAATATCAAATCCAACATACGTGAGCTCGAGGGCGCGCTGAACCGCCTGATGGCATACTCGCGCCTTACAAATGTAAATATTACGATCGAAACGGCTAAGGAACAGCTTGAAAATATCATCAATCCGGATTCCCATAAAGCGGTCACGCCGGAACTGATCGTCGAGATCGTAGCGGAACATTTCCAGAAAACGCCGGAACAGCTCCGCTCAAAAAGCCGCAGCAGCGATATCGTAAGGCCGCGCCAGATTGCAATGTTCCTCTGTAAAAATATGACGGATTCCTCGCTTGCCGCCATCGGCGAGATACTTGGCGGCCGCGACCACTCCACTATTATACATGGGATAGAAAAAATCGAGGAAGATTATGCCCATAACGAATCCACGCAAAAGCTGATTGAAATGATAAAAAAGAAGATTAATCCAAATTAAACACACTTATCCACATTTTATCCCCAATTTTTGTGGATAACCCGGTTATTTTGTGTATATTGTGCTGTATAATTCTGATTTTTTCGCTGAACGGCTTATCCACAGATGACCGGACGTCAGGTTATGAACACTTTATCATCTTGTTCACATGAAGTTTTTCACGCAGTTTTCAGAACCTGTTTTTGTTGGATTTTCAAGGGGTTCAACGGTTTTACACTTTTACACGCCCCCTACTATTATGACTATGAGTTATTTATATATATTTTATAGATCTGCATACGGAAAGGAGTTATGCACATGAAGCTGATCTGTTCAAAAACAAACCTGCTCTATGGAGTGAATATTGTATCCAAAGCAGTTCCTGCCAGAACGACAATGCCGATCCTAGAATGTATCCTGATCGACGCGTCTTCGGACAACATCAAACTGCTTGCCAACGATACGGAGCTTGGGATAGAAACGACGATTGAAGGAACGATCGAAGAGCATGGGATCATCGCGCTCGACGCAAAGATTTTTTCTGAGATCGTCCGGAAGCTGCCGGATAATGATATTGTGATCAAATCCGACGAGTCATTCAATACAGTGATCACCTGTGAAAAGGCAAAGTTTAACATTATCGGAAAATCAGGAGAGGATTTCTCCTATCTTCCGGATATAGAAAAAAATGAGCCGATCTCCATCACGCAGTTCATGTTAAAAGAAGTGATCCGCCAGACCATATTTTCCATCGCGGACAATGACACGAACAAATTGATGACGGGCGAGCTGTTTGAAATCCATGAAAATATGTTAAAGGTCGTTTCATTAGACGGACACCGGATTTCCATACGAAATATTGAGCTGAGAAACAGTTTCTCTGATAAAAAGGTGATCGTTCCGGGAAAAACCTTACAGGAGATCAGCAAAATCCTTCCCGGCTCTGCAGAAGAGTATGTAGATATTTTTATTACAGAAAATCATATTACGTTTGAATTTGAACATACGGTTGTTGTTTCAAGGCTGATCGACGGAGAATATTTTAAAATTGCGCAGATGGTATCCTCCGCCTATGAAACAAAATTAAAGATCAACAAACGTGAGCTGCTCGAATGTATCGACCGCGCGACGCTTCTTGTAAAAGAGGGCGATAAGAAACCGATCATCATGGATATACAGGACGGCAGTATGGAATTAAAAATCTCATCGTTTATCGGCTCTATGAAAGAGGAAATTGAGATTGAAAAAGAGGGCGCGGATATCATGATCGGGTTTAATCCGAAGTTTTTCATTGACGCGCTCAGAGTCATTGATGAGGAAGAAATAACGCTTTATATGGTAAATCCGAAGGCGCCATGCTTTATCAGAGATGATGCGGACAATTATATCTATCTGATTCTTCCGGTAAACTTTAATGCGGCTGCCAATTAGACGGGGTGTTTTATGAAAACAGTAAAGATCAAAGACGATTATATCAAGCTCGGACAGGCCATGAAGCTTGGCGGCATGGTCTCTTCCGGCGTGGAAGCGAAAATGGTCATTCAGGACGGGCAGGTTAAGGTAAATGGCGAGGTCACGCTGCAGCGCGGCAAAAAAATATCTGATGGGGATACCGTCGCTTATGACGGAGAGACAATCCGTATAGAAAAATGACGATAAAATCCATTGAACTGCAGAATTTCCGCAATTACGAAACGCTGCATATCGCATTGAATCAGGGGACGAATATTTTTTTCGGGGATAATGCGCAGGGAAAGACGAATATTCTGGAGTCTGCATATGTAAGCGGCACGACCAGGTCCCATAAGGGCAGCAAGGATAAAGACATGATCCGTTTTGGCGAGCAGGAAGCCCATATACGTACGATGGTAAATAAAAACGAACAGGAGTTCCAGATTGATATTCACCTGAAAAAGAACCGCGCCAAGGGGATTGCCGTAAACCGCGTCCCGATCAAAAAGGCGGGGGAGCTTTTCGGCATTTTGAATATCGTGTTTTTTTCGCCGGAGGATCTGAATTTAATAAAAAACGGCCCATCAGAGCGCAGAAGGTTTCTGGACATGGAGCTTTGTCAGCTTGATAAGATTTATTTATCGGATCTGGCAAATTACAATAAGCTTTTAATGCGGCGCAATAAGCTGTTAAAAGACACCATTTTCCGGCCGGAGCTGCGGGACACCCTGCCCGTATGGGATATGCAGCTTACAGAATACGGCGTTCGCATTATCCGTCGCAGGAAAGAATTTATCAGGGAACTGAATGAGATCGTGCATGGGATACACAAACATATTTCAGGAAATCGGGAAGAATTATTACTCACTTATGATCCGGATGTGGAAGCAGATATGTTTGCAGAAGAATTAAAAAAGGCAAAAGAGAAAGATGAAAAATACTGTCAGACGTCCGTAGGGCCTCACAGAGATGATATGTCTTTTACGATACAGGGCGTGGATATCCGTAAATACGGTTCGCAGGGGCAGCAGCGGACGTCTGCGCTGTCTCTGAAGCTGTCGGAGATTGAGCTTGTGAAAAAATCTATCCATGACACGCCCGTATTACTGCTGGACGACGTATTATCTGAACTTGACAGCGGCAGGCAGAATTATTTATTAAGCAATATTCATGACATACAGACGATGATCACCTGCACAGGGCTGGATGAATTTGTAAAAAACAGGTTTCAGATTGACCGCGTATTTGAGGTAACGAACGGACAGGCAGAACAGAAAACAGAAATCTAAGTATGTAACCTTAAACATTTCTAACGGAAGCTGAAGAATCAGGAGGAGTAAATATGGCTACTGAAAACAATTACGGCGCCGACCAGATACAGATTCTCGAAGGACTTGAAGCGGTTCGCAAAAGGCCAGGCATGTATATCGGGAGTACGTCCATCAGGGGATTGCATCATCTCGTTTATGAAATTGTAGACAATTCGGTCGATGAGGCGCTTGCGGGATACTGCAAAAATATAGAAGTCACGATTAACAAAGATAATTCAATCACAGTTATTGACGACGGCCGCGGCATTCCGACCGGAATCAACCATAAAGCGGGTCTTCCGGCAGTGGAAGTCGTATTTACAGTGCTTCATGCCGGAGGGAAATTTGGCGGCGGGGGCTATAAGGTTTCCGGCGGCCTGCATGGCGTCGGCGCGTCCGTTGTAAATGCGCTTTCAAATTGGCTGGAAGTAGAGATCTGCCGCGACGGAAAAATCTATAAACAGCGTTATGAACGCGGGAAAACGATGTATCCGTTAAAGGAGATCGGAAACTGCGACCCGGGCAAGACCGGAACAAAGGTCACGTTTTCTCCGGACGGCTCGATTTTTGAAGAAACAGTATATGATTATAATACTTTAAAGCAGCGTTTGAGGGAAACCGCCTTTTTGACCAAAGGGCTTCGGATCAAATTAATTGACGACAGGGAAGAGCCGGCGCATACGCATGAGTTTCATTATGCGGGCGGCATTAAGGAATTTGTCACCTACTTAAACCGCAGCCAAGAGCCATTATATCCGCAGGTGATTTACTGCGAGGGGCAAAAAGACGGCGTTTTGGTGGAAGTCGCCATGCAGCATAATGACGCGTATAATGATTCGACTTACAGTTTTGTAAACAATATTATCACGCCGGAAGGCGGAACGCACCTTGCGGGATTCCGGAACGCGCTGACAAAGACATTTAACGCTTATGCAAGGGCGAATAAAATACTAAAAGACTCTGACAATGCATTGTCGGGGGAGGATATCAGGGAGGGGCTGACCGCGATCATCAGCATTAAGGTCGCTGAGCCGCAGTTTGAAGGGCAGACGAAGCAAAAACTCGGCAACAGCGAGGCGAGGGGAGCCGTCGACTCGGTAGTCAGTGAGCAGCTTACGTATTTTCTGGAGCAGAATCCGCAGATTGCAAAGGCAATCTGTGAAAAATCCCTGCTTGCGCAGCGCGCAAGGGACGCCGCAAGAAAAGCGCGTGATTTGACGCGCCGGAAAACCGCGCTGGAAGGGAATTCGCTTCCGGGAAAACTGGCGGACTGCTCGGACAAAAATCCGGAAAACTGCGAGATATTTATCGTCGAAGGGGACTCCGCAGGCGGCTCGGCAAAAACGGCAAGGAGCCGCGCGACGCAGGCAATCCTTCCTTTGCGCGGTAAAATTTTAAATGTTGAAAAGGCAAGGCTGGACAGGATTTACGGCAATGAAGAGATCAAAGCCATGATCACAGCGTTTGGGACGGGCATTCATGAGGATTTTGATATATCCAAACTGCGCTATAATAAAATCATTATTATGACGGATGCGGATGTGGACGGCGCGCATATCAGTACGCTCATGCTGACTTTTTTATACCGTTTCATGCCGGAGCTGATCCGTCAGGGGCATGTTTATCTTGCCACGCCGCCGTTATTTAAAATCGAAAAAAACAAAAAAGTATGGTACGCATACAGTGATGAAGAACTGAATGACCTGCTTGTTGAGATCGGACGCGACGGAAACAATAAGATACAGCGCTACAAAGGGCTTGGGGAGATGGATTCCGACCAGCTCTGGGAGACGACAATGGATCCGGAAAAAAGAATCTTAAAGCGCGTAATGATCGATGAGGAAAATTCTTCGGAGATCGACCTTACGTTTACGACATTAATGGGCGATAAAGTAGAGCCGAGACGGGAGTTTATCGAAGAAAACGCAAAATACGTTCAGAATCTGGATATTTAGGAGGAAATTTGAATGGATGATAAAATATTTGACCAGATCCATGACGTGGACCTGAAAAAAACCATGGAGTCTTCTTATATCGACTATGCTATGAGCGTTATTGCGCAGCGCGCCCTTCCGGATGTTCGGGACGGTTTAAAGCCGGTACAGCGCAGGGTTCTCTATTCCATGATCGAGTTAAACAACGGTCCCGATAAGCCGCACAGGAAATGCGCGCGTATCGTCGGCGATACGATGGGTAAATACCACCCGCATGGGGACAGTTCCATATACGGCGCGCTGGTCAATATGGCGCAGGAATGGTCCACGCGGTATCCACTGGTGGACGGACATGGGAACTTTGGTTCTGTGGACGGCGACGGCGCGGCGGCCATGCGTTATACAGAGGCGAGACTCAGCCACATCTCAATGGAAATGCTGGCGGATATCAATAAAAATACCGTTGATTTCGTGCCAAACTTTGACGAGACAGAAAAAGAACCGGTCGTTCTGCCGTCCCGTTATCCGAATCTTCTCGTAAACGGCACAACAGGCATCGCGGTCGGCATGGCGACCAACATTCCGCCGCACAACCTGCGGGAGATCATTCAGGCGGTTGTCAAGATCATTGATAATGAGGTGGATCATGACCGCGCGACCGATATGGATGAAATCCTTGAAATTGTAAAAGGCCCGGACTTTCCGACCGGAGGCAGCATTTTGGGCACAGCTGGAATTAACGAAGCATACCGCACTGGGCGCGGAAAGATTAAAGTCCGCGCTGTAACTGATATAGAGCCGATGAACAACGGCAAAAACCGCATCGTTGTTACGGAACTGCCGTATATGGTCAACAAGGCGCGTCTGATCGAAAAAATAGCGGAGCTTGTGCGTGAAAAAAAGGTGGACGGGATCACAGAGCTGCGGGACGAATCGGACCGTCAGGGCATGAGGATCTGCATTGAGCTGCGCAAAGACGTCAATCCGAGCATCGTATTAAATGTATTATATAAACATACGCAGCTGCAGGATACATTTGGCGTTATCATGCTCGCGCTTGTCAATAACCAGCCGAAAGTCCTCAACCTTCTGGAACTGTTAAATTATTACCTGCAGCATCAGAAGGATGTCGTAACCAGAAGGACGCAGTATGACTTAAACAAAGCGGAAGAGCGGGCGCATATTTTAGAGGGATTGCTCGTTGCCTTAGACCATATCGACGAAGTGATTTCCATTATTCGCGGAAGCCGCACGTCAGCGGAAGCGAAAGAAAAGCTGATGGGAAGGTTCGGACTGACGGACGCGCAGGCGCAGGCTATTATCGATATGCGGCTCCGCGCGCTGACCGGACTGGAACGCGAAAAAATCGAGGGAGAGTTTCAGGAGCTTCAGGAAAAAATAGCTTATTATAAGCAGATTCTCGGCGATGAGAAAATGCTGCTTGGCGTTATACGGGAAGAAATCCTTGTGATCGCTGAAAAATACGGCGATGAGAGAAGGACGTCCATTGGCTATCATGAACTGGATATGTCAATGGAAGATATGATTCCGGTTACAAATACCGTTATTACTATGACAAAGCTTGGATATATCAAGCGCATGGGCGTAGAAAATTTCCGAAGCCAGCACCGCGGCGGCAGGGGCGTCAAGGGCATGGAAACAATTGAAGAAGATTACATAGAAGAGCTGCTGATGACGACATCCCATCATTACCTGATGTTTTTTACCAATACCGGGCGCGTATACCGTATGAAAGGGTATGAAATACCGGAGGCCGGAAGGATGTCGAGAGGGACAGCGATTATTAACCTGCTCCAGCTGCAGCCGGAAGAAAAGATTACTGCTGTGATACCGATCCGCGAATACCGCGAAGGCGAATACTTATTTATGGCGACCAGAAAAGGAATTGTTAAAAAAACGCCGATCGTTGATTATGCAAATATACGAAAATCCGGTCTTGCAGCCATCAATCTCAGGGAAGATGATGAGCTGATTGAAGTGAAAAAAACGGATAATAAAAAAGATATTCTGCTTGTTACAAAATACGGGCAGTGTATCCGTTTTGACGAAAAAGATGTGCGCAGCACCGGAAGAACTTCTATGGGCGTCATTGGCATGAACCTTGCATCGAATGATGAGGTTGTGGGAATGCAGCTCCATACGCAGGGGGATATGCTTTTGTTCGTGTCAGAAAAGGGCATGGGCAAATGTACGCTCATGAATGACTTTACTTCTCAGAATCGTGGCGGCAAGGGCGTAAAATGTTATAAAATAACAGAAAAAACAGGAAATATCATTGGCGTGAAAGCAGTCAATCGCGACAATGAGGTCATGATGATAACGACGGAAGGCATTATTATCCGTATGCCGGTAGAAGGCATTTCCATTCTCGGAAGGGTGACGTCCGGCGTGAAATTAATCAACATGGAAGAAGATGTGAAAGTCGCGAGTATAGCGAAAGTGCGTGAAAGCAAAGAAATCAATGAGATATATGAAGCAAAGGTTTCAGAAAAATCTCAGGAAGACGCTTTGACAGAACATACTTCAATAGAAAGCGTTTCTCAGACAGAAGCTTCATCTCAGATTGAGGAATTGCTTGAACGGGCGGAAGCTGACGAAAAAGATAATTCCTGAAAACTTTTTGTTATTTTGTAAACATAGAGGGAGAACAATATATGCGGACGATCCATACCGATGAGATCATAAAAGAAATCAGCGCTATGTGCATAGAATCCAATCTGTATCTGTCAAAAGATATCAGCGGCGCCATTCACGAGGGCGCACAGACAGAAACGTCACAGCTTGGAAAAAAGATATTAGAGCAATTAGAAGAAAATATGCGCATAGCGTCAGAAGAACAGATACCGATCTGTCAGGATACAGGAATGACGATCGTATTCCTTAAAATAGGGCAGGACGTACATATCGAAGGAATGCCGGTTGCAGAAGCGGTAAACGAAGGGATCCGTCAGGGATACGAAAAAGGCTATTTAAGGAAATCCGTTGTCAGAGATCCGCTTCTGCGTGAGAATACAAAAGACAATACGCCCGGGATCATTCATTACGAGATCGTTCCGGGCGACAGATTGGAGATCACCGTTGCGCCAAAAGGATTTGGCAGTGAAAACATGAGCAGGATTTATATGCTGAAACCCGCGGACGGCATCGAAGGCGTCAAAGACGCGATCATAAACACAGTAAAAGAAGCAGGCCCGAATGCCTGCCCGCCTATGGTAGTCGGCGTCGGCATCGGCGGCGATTTTGAAAAATGCGCCATGATGGCAAAAGAAGCTTTAACGCGGGATATAAGCCAATATTCAGAAATACCATATGTCAGGGAACTTGAGATAGAAATTTTGGAAAAAATAAACAGTCTCCCCATCGGTCCGGGAGGATTTGGCGGTACGACGACCGCGCTTGGCATAAATATCAATACATACCCGACACACATCGCCGGCCTTCCGGTAGCAGTTAATATCTGCTGCCATGTAGCGCGTCATATAAAAAGAATCTTGTAGATACAGTCGGCTGGCATATGCCTTATAGGGATTCAGAACAGTATTTATCTGCGGCGGTTGATACACATTCAGAAGCATAAAGTATCTTTGAAGAAAGGAAAATAACAGATATATGGATAAATATATATGTACGCCGATTACAGAAGAGGTTACCAAACAGCTGAAGGCGGGAGATTACGTTTATCTGTCCGGCACAATCTATACAGCGAGAGACGCCGCGCACAAACGCATGATAGAAGCTTTGGAAAATAAAGAAGCGCTGCCCATTGAAATAAAAGACGCCACAATATACTATATGGGTCCGTCTCCGGCAAAAGAGGGGCAGGCGATCGGATCTGCAGGGCCTACGACAGCGGGAAGGATGGATAAATATGCGCCGACGCTGCTTGATCTCGGCGAAAAAGCGATGATAGGAAAAGGAAAAAGAAACAAAGAAGTCATTGAAGCCATCAAAAGAAACAAAGCGGTTTATTTTGCAGCAGTAGGCGGCGCAGGCGCGCTTATCTCAAAATGCATTAAAAAATCAGAAATCATATGTTATGAAGATTTAGGCGCAGAAGCAATACGCAAATTAGAAGTGGAAAACTTTCCAATGGCAGTAGTGATCGATGCAGAAGGAAATGATTTATACGAAATGGTGAAATGCAACAATGCCTGAACTATTACAGTGGAATGATAAAAGAATGGAAAATTTTTAAAATTGTTGTTGACAAATAAATTAAACGGTAGTAAAATAATTTTTGCGTTACGGCGCAAGAAAATTTCATAATCATATGAAATTCGGAGAAGTACTCAAGAGGCCGAAGAGGTGCCCCTGCTAAGGGTATAGGTCGGGTAACCGGCGCGAGGGTTCAAATCCCTCCTTCTCCGTTTACTAAAATGTGTGGAATGACTGATAATATTAGAAAACACCGTTTAGTAAAAAAGTTATAACAAAAATAAAAAAGTTGTTGACAAACGGCAAAAAGTTTGATATACTATCAGAGTTGCTGTTGCGACAAACGCACATTGATAACTGAACAGTGGAATAAGAACAAAACCTTGAAA
>CANQQG010000046.1 GCA_947625875.1 uncultured Lachnospiraceae bacterium | reverse complement strand
CCGACCGGAAATCTGGACGAGGATACCGCAAATGAGATCATTGATATTTTTCTGGAACTGGCGCATGAAAAAAAGAAATGTGTAATCATTGTTACACACAGTAAGGAACTGGCACAGAAAGCGGATGTCATTTTGACATTGAAGAAAGGAACTGTTGTAGCGACTGAAGATATTACTTTAGAGGAAAAATAATGTGTGTTTGATACAAAAACCAATAGTTTCCTTATTCAAGGCTGCTATTGGTTTTTATAACATTAACAATGAGAGCGTTTTAACATTGTTGTTTGCTATGATGGTGTTGGCGAGAATGTTGCGGACCTGTAAATTTCATAAAAAAATGATTGAAAAAGCGGCGGGAACATCATACAATATCGTTAGAACAGTGCAGATAAGGCATTGGAGGGGCAGTATGATTTTGTATCATGGCAGTAATGTGATTGTTTCGGAACCGAGGTTAATTGAACAGAATCGGTTTCTTGATTTTGGTTTCGGATTTTACACGACGACAAATAAAATGCAGGCAATAGGTTTTGCCGATAAAGTGACAAAGCGTCGCAAAGGGGGCAAAAAATCTGTCAGTATCTATGAAATTGATGAGGAGCGGGCTTTTGCCGAATGTTCCGTTCTGCGTTTCGACAGCGCAAATGAAGCCTGGCTGGATTTTGTATCGGAAAATCGTTCCGGCAAGTATGCGGGAGAAGTCTATGACTTCATTTTTGGCCCCGTTGCAAATGATGATGTATATACAACATTTACGCTCTATTCTGCCGGTATATTTACAAAGGAGCAAACTTTGGAGGCATTAAAAATCAAGAAACTATACAATCAATTAACGCTGTCATCTAAGAAAGCGCTTTCGTATCTAAAATTTATGGGAACAGTCCCGCAGGAGGAGTTGTAATGGAAGCAGAGAAGTTTAGCGCTGTTATGGGTATGCTTGTAGAGCAGATCGTTCACCTGATTACTGAAAACTATGCGTATGACGAAATGACCGCTTCAAACGAGTTTTATAACTCAGAGGTATACGCTCTTTTAGAGCAGGAAGAAACGAAGCTATGGCATTTCAGTCCCCTTACTTTGTTCAATCTATTTGATGAGGAAACAAAAACGGGCGGTTTTGAACTGCCGGAGGAGGATTGATTATGAGCGCTCAGGGGAAATTTATGATTTACTGTGCCGAGCAATACAAACTGGCAAAACATCTGACGGGGAAACAGCTTGCAGAACTGTTTAGCCGTTACCGGGTCTGGGAATATGTTTATTCCTGTTACGAGGCCTTGCATACGACCGGCACGAACTATATTATTGAGGATATTGACCTGTATATCGAAGCCCGTAAGCCTGCAATGTCCTGAATCATAAAAAAGGTCCCGAAGGCAGCTCCATATGAGCGCGTGTCGGCAGAAGGCGGCGACATGGGAAACATGATCCTGCTTGCCATGGACAGCTGCGCGGAACAGTATGGGGGATAAAGCAGTGAGAAAAAACGCAGGGGAGGCAGAGCGGTGTTTGGCTGGAAAAAAGAATACGGTCTGTTAAATAAAATGCTCGATGATGCCATTGCGGGCGGGCTTGAGGAGACGTTGTTTGATGAGAGCGAATTATCCAGGCTTCAGACAAAGCTGGCGCGGTATCTCTCCACATCTTCTATATCCGCCAAAAAGACGGCGCAGGAAAAGGAAGCGTTAAAGGAGCTGGTTACGGATATCGCGCATCAGACAAGGACGCCGCTTACGAATATCATTATGTATGCGGAGCTTTTGAATGAGCAGGCGCTGGACGGCGCAGCGGGGAAATACGCGGCGGAAATCGCCTTCCAGGCCGGAAAGCTGGATGGGCTGATCCAGGCGCTCATAAAGATGTCCCGGCTGGAAACGGGCGTTTTCCAATATGATATAAAAAGACAAAAGCTCTCGGATCTTGTTGCGGACGTTACAGAACTGGGACGCGTGAAAGCGGAAGAAAAGGGGATAAGCCTTGCCGTCGGCGCCATAAGAGATGAGACGGCGGCTTTTGACCGGAAATGGACGGCGGAGGCCGCGTATAATATTTTGGATAATGCGGTCAAATATGCGGAACCGGGCACTGTGGCGTCGGTCGAGGCGTTTTCTTATGAATTGTTTGCGGGAATCCGGATCTCCGATGAAGGCCCCGGCATTGAGGAAGAGGAGATTCCGGGAATATTCGGCAGGTTTTACCGGGGAAAAGGCGTCCGCGATAAAGAAGGGATCGGCGTGGGGCTGTATCTGGCAAGGGAGATCATCGAAGGGCAGGGCGGATATATCAAAGTGAGGTCAAAGCGGGGACAGGGAAGCGTGTTTGAGATCTTCCTGCCGATATGAGAGCTTTGCCGCTAAGTGTGGCAGAAAGGAATCGGGCATGAAAAAGAAAATTATGGTCATAGAGGATGACGCATCGATCAATCAGGGCATTGAACTGATACTTGGCACAGCGGATTATGAATTTACGCATTATTTCAGCCTGTCTGAAATCCGCTCATCGGATGCGCCGGATCTGATCGTTTTAGATATCTGCCTTCCGGATGGGAACGGGCTGGATTTTCTGAAAAAGCTCCGCCGGCATTCGCAGGTTCCCGTTTTAATCCTTACGGCAGACGATACAGAGATGGCGGAAGTGATGGGGCTGGAGCTTGGCGCGGATGAATATATCATAAAGCCGTTTTCCGTTATGGCGTTCCGGCTCAGAGTCCGGAAAATACTGGCGGATAAGAGCCGGGAGCCCGCGGGGAATGCCGTACGGGAACGGGAATCGTTATATCTGGATTTTGAGCGGCTTGTCTTTAAGAAAAACGGGGAGGAGCTGGATCTGAGCAAAACGGAGATCCGGCTGCTCCGTTATTTTGTTGAGAATGCCGGGATTACGCTCAGCCGGGAGAAGATCCTGGACTATGTCTGGCAGGCTTCGGAGTCTGTGGATGAAAACGCGCTGTCGGTGTCGGTAAAGAGGCTGCGGGATAAACTGGAGGATGGGGAACGTAAATTTATCTATACCGTATACGGCATCGGATATGTCTGGAAATGGGCTTGAAATAAAATCCGAAATCTTTCAAATCTGAAAGATTCTGGAAAGATTCTGGAAAGAATCCTGTGGTATCCTTTGGAAAAAGGAGGCATTTGCATATGGAAATCTTGAAAACCAGACATTTAAAAAAGTATTACGGGAAAAATGCGGTCGAAGTAAAGGCATTGGATGATGTGAATATCACTGTGCGGCAGGGGGAATTTGTGGCCATTGTCGGGACGAGCGGCAGCGGGAAATCGACGCTGCTCCATATGCTCGGCGGACTCGACCGCCCGACGGAGGGCAAAGTTTTTGTGGACGGCAGGGATATTTTTGCCTTAAAGGATGAGGAACTGACGATTTTCCGGAGAAGGAAGATCGGATTTATTTTCCAGGCGTATAACCTTGTGCCGGTTTTGAATGTATATGAAAACATCGTCCTGCCGATTCAGCTCGACGGGGGCGAGGTGAATGAAAAATATGTGGGGCTGATCATAAAGGCGCTTGGACTGAAGGAAAAAGTAAACAGCATGCCGAACCAGCTGTCCGGCGGGCAGCAGCAGCGGGTGGCGATCGCAAGGGCGCTGGCGGCAAGGCCGTCTGTTATCCTTGCGGACGAGCCGACCGGGAACCTCGACTCGCGGACGAGCCAGGATGTGCTGGGTTTATTAAAAATATCGGTGAAAAAATTAAAGCAGACGGTCGTCATGATCACACATAATGAGGAAATTGCGCAGACGGCTGACCGCCTGATCCGGATTGAAGACGGCCATGTCGTGAAGGGCGGTGATCTGGATGCGTAGGGTGGCGAATAGGAAAACCGTCCGTTTTTTAGCGCTTCGTATGGTGCGGGCGAATAAAAAGAAAAATCTTGCGGTCATTTTTGCGGTAATCCTCACGACGGTCCTGTTTACGACGCTTTTTTCCGTATACATGAGCATGTCCGAATCGGTAAGGAATGCCACGATGCGCCAGTCCGGCGCCAGGGATATGGCGGAGTTAAAATACGGCAGGGAAGAAGATTATGAAAAACTGAAAGCAGACCATGCCGTAAAAGATATTTCTTATCGGATTCTGGTAGGCGTCCTTTCTGATCAGCGGCTGAAAGATCAGGGAGTGGAGGTCTATTATGCGACGGATGAAAATGCGGACGTCCTGTTTTCTTATCCGACGTCCGGCGCGATGCCCCAAAAGCAAAATGAGATTGTGTTAAGCACGCTTACGATGGAAAAGCTCGGGGTCGAAGCGGCAGTCGGGCAGCCGGTGCGGCTCACGCTGCTGATTGGCCGGAAACTTGTGGAAGCGGATTTTATCCTCTCCGGCTTTTATGAGGGGAACAGCGTCGCGATGGCGCAGATGGCGTATGTGTCGCGGGATTTTCAGGAACAGTATGCGCCGGAACCGGAAGTTTCTTATCAGGATTCGGATAAAAACGACCTGACGGGATATTGGTCGATCGGCTTTGATTTCCGCAGCAGTTTTAATATCGAAGGACAGGTAAAGAAGCTGCTGCTCCGAAACGGCTACGACTTGCAAAACTGTGAGTATGGCGTCAACTGGGCGTATGAAAATGCCTACGTGGATCCCATCGCTTTGCTTGGCGTCGGGGCGCTGGCGTTTATTATTTTGCTGGCGGGCTATCTGATCATATACAATATTTTTTATATCAGCGTTGTGTCAGATATCCATAGCATGGGGCTTTTAAAGACGATCGGGGCGTCGGGGCGGCAGTTAAAGAAAATGGTCATGATACAGGCGCGGATCCTCTGTCTGGCGGGGATACCGGCGGGGCTTCTGGCGGGGACGGCTGTGGCAAGGGTCCTGTTTCCGGTTATTCTGAAGGAGACGACGGTCGGTATGCAGAATATGGAATTTTCTGTCCATCCTTTGATTTATATCTTTGCCGCGCTGTTTTCCATGCTCACCGTATGGGTCGGCTGTAAAAAGCCGGGAAAGATCGCAGGGCGCGTGTCGCCGGTGGAAGGCGTGCGGTATGAGCCTCAGACATCAGTGAAAAAAAAGAAAAAACACACGAAAAAGGTGTCCGTCCTGCAGCTTGCCATGCAGAATTTTGGCAGGGAAAGGAAAAAGGCGGCCGTCGTCGTGCTGTCCCTGACGTTATCGCTGTTTCTTGTAAACAGCGTCTGTATTTTGGTCACAGGCATGGATCCGGATAAATACGTCAGCGCGAGCATAATCGGGGATATCAATGTGTCGCACGTTTCCAGAAAAAATCTTTTTTCCCGGTTTAATGAAAATTCTGTGGTGAGCGAAGACGCGCTTGATTTTTTCCATAAGATTGACGGAGTTGCGGATACGGCTGAAGTGTATTGCGATTTGCCGCATTACGCCAGCGTCCGCATGGGCGCTTCCCAGAAAGAGCTGCTTGCCGGGCTGGCGGAGAATGATGTGGAGGACGAGAATGATCGGGAGTTTCTGAAAGACGCGCTTGAGGCGGAATATGCGTGTGAGTATTATTTTTATGGGATCGACGATAAGGCGCTTGATTATATGGATGTGCAGGAGGGCGGCATTGACCGGGAAAAATGGCGGACGGGGAATTATGCGATCTGCTACAGCTGGCAGTATATCGTCCCTTCCGGGGATGATGACAGGAGTTTTCCGCTGTTCCATGCAGGAGATGAGATTTCGGTGAAACTGTATAATGGGAAGCAATGCACGTATGAGGTCATGGCGGTTGCGGAACTGCCGCCTGCGCTGTCTGCCCAGCGGTACAGCAGTGTGGGCGGGCAGGTGATCGTTCCGTCGTCCCGGTTTCTGGAAGTCTCTGAAACCAAAGGCGCGCTGGTCAGTGTGCTGGACGCGGAGCCGGGAAAGCTGGAAGCGGTTGAAGATGTGGTCGCGTCCTATGTGAACCGCTCGGATGAGCTGGCTTATGATTCCAAAAAGACGTATTTAAAAGAATTTGACGATATGTTAAACGAACACCGCATCGTTGGCTTTGGGCTGGCATTCTTTTTGGCGGTGATCGGCATTATGAATTTTGCAAACGCGGTCGTCACAGGGATCAGCAGCCGGGCGAGGGAGCTTGCCATTATGCAGGCGGTCGGGCTTACCGGAAGGCAGATGAGAGGGATGCTTGTTTGTGAGGGGATGTTTTACGGCGTGGTTACGGCGGCGGTTACGGCCGGTTTGTACGCCTGCTTCGGGAAATGGGTCATTCATCTGTATGCCAGTGATATGTGGTATTTTGAATACCATTTTACGGTTATGCCGATCCTGATCTGCCTGCCTTTTATTTTGCTGATATCCGCCGCCGTTCCGCTTGCGGCCTGCAGCAAGATGGAAGAGCGGGGGCTGACGGAGCGGATGCGGATGGAATGAGGGCGAACGGGTTGGCAGGCGAAAAATCCTTGACGGAAGCGTTTATCAGCGCTAACATTAAAAAAACATTGGATGAAAATGTGCAGGGAAAGGAAGTTGTGGCGATGAGAAGAGGGAAGAGGTTTTTTGCGTTATTGCTCGCGGTTGTGATGCTCACGGCCGTTTTTCCGGCGCAGGCGCAGGCCGCGGCGGTTCGGTTAAATAAGACGTCAGCCGCCCTTTATGTGGGTCAGAGCATGACGCTGAAGTTATCCCGGGAGAAAGGCAGGATTCAGTGGAGCAGCTCTGACAGGGCGGTAGCCGCAGTGACGGCAAAAGGAAAGGTGACTGCAAAGGCGGCAGGCAGGGCAACGGTTGCGGCGAAAATGTCGGGCAGGAAATATCGGTGCCGCATTACTGTGAAAAATCCTTATTTAAATAAGGGGAAGCTCATACTTTCCAAAGGGGAAACATACCGGCTCAGGATTACCGGAACGTCGGCAAAAAGCTGGAAAAGCTCAGATAAAGCGGTTGCGGCAGTGTCATCGAAAGGAAAAGTGAGCGCGAAAGGCGCAGGCACGGCGGTTATCCGATGCATGGGGAGCAATGGGAAATCCTATAAATGCACGGTGAAAGTGGTTGAGGCGTCTGCGGGGAATGATTCCGGAAAGAATGCCGTTGACTTGTCCGAAGCGAAGGTCTATGCGGCAATGGCGGCTTTGAAAAAAGATTATCCGGAGGGAACGCCCTGGACAAACGACAACTATTATGCATGGAAAGGCGGTATTTACAGTGGCGGGTACGGTTGCGCCGGATTTGCCTTTATGCTCAGTGATGCGGCGTTTGGAAGCCTTCCTGCGCGTCAGCATAAGGATTTTTCAAAAATCCGGGTGGGGGACATCGTGCGGATGGATTACGACGCCCATTCGGTAATTGCGCTTAAAGTTAAGGCCGACAGCGTGATTGTGGCGGAAGGAAATTATAACAGCTCTGTTCACTGGGAAAGGGAGATCAGCCTGGATGAAATCAGGAAAACAGGCACATATGTGATGACACGTTATCCGCAGTAGCGAAGACTGCTGTTTCGGCCGGAAAGCCGGATGGCTGTATCCTGCAAAATGTGTCGGCAATGGATCAGGGGACACATTTGCAGGCGACGGCCGGGATAATAGGATGATAGAATAATAGAAGGAGAAGAGATTTTATGGGTACGGCAAAAAAGAGAAATGCATATCTGCTCATTATCGCCGCATTTTTTTTGGCTTTTGCGGCGGGCCGGGTGCGTGTGCGCGCCGCCGCGGCGCCTGCAAATGTAAAACAGACAGAGGCGGACAGCTCCGGCATTCAGTTCAGCTTTGATACGGTGCTGCAAAAAAACATTAAATATTATTACCGGATCAGCGATACGGATGAATTTGCCGCGGACCGTACGCTAATTGACAGGATCGGATCCGGTTCGCAGGGGAAAGGGACCATCCGTAATAACTTAAAAGCCGGCAGCAGTTATTATCTGCAGGTCGGCACGTCATTTTCCGCGGGAACTTCCGTGCCGGAAGATATTTCATGGTCAGAGACAGCCGAAGTCGTGACTGCGCCGGAGACGCTGAAAGAGATCAGCCAGACAAACGCCTCGGCGTCGTCCGTCACATTGGAATGGGAGGCGGTCGACGGTGCGAACTGTTATGGTGTTTCCTGTTATCCGGTCGGCGGAAAAGAGAAAGACGCCGCTGACAGCCTGGCGGAAACAAATAAAGCGGTGGTCAGAGATCTGCAGACAGATACGGCATATAACGTATCGATACGGGCGGGCAGGAGATCCGCGTCAGGGTTTATCGCGTACAGCGCAGGGAAAAAAAGCAGTCATAATGTAAAAACGCTGCCGGGCAAAGTGACCGGATTGGAAAATACATCCTTTGGGACAAATAATAAAAGCGCGCGGATTGAGTGGGAAAAGACGGAGGTGGCGGAGCAGTATGAATATATTGTTTCCGACAATAAAGGAAAGAAAATCCGAACCGACACGGTTTCCGCCTGGTACGTCAATGTTGAGAAACTGAGTGATAACCGTTTTTATCTGGTAAAAGTCAGGGGCTGCATCACGCTTTCAGGGAACCGGAAAAAAACCGGGGCGTGGTCAGATCCGTTATATTTTGCGGCTTCCCCCGGCAAGGAGAGCCTCAGGGCGGAAAATGCGGGAAACGCGATTGAGGTTTCCTGGGGAAAAGTTGCAGGCGCGACGGGATATACGGTGTATATTTCAGAAAAAAGAAATTCAGACTACCGGAAGGCAAGTACGGTAAATGCGGCTAAGAGAAACCTGAAGATAAAAAAATTTAATAAAAAGAAACTTGTAAAAGGAAAAACATACTATATTCGGGTTGTTGCCGTTAAACAGACAAAATCCGGCGGAGTATTTACAAGCAGCGACAATCCGGCCTATTGTGCATGGCTTCGGAAAGAATGATCCAATATGAAAAAACAGCTGCCGGATCCGGAAAGGAGACGGCAGTTGTTTTTTATGGATAAAAATACTTGACGGAACGAATTGCGGGATATTATAATAACAGTGTCTTATTTTAAAATCTTTTTATCAGATATTTTCTGGCAGTTGAAATCCCGGTAATGAAAATGCAGCGGTTATTGCCATAAATGGCAGTTTTTTTAGAAAGTGTTTGACATTTGCAGAAGGTTATTATATGATAAATATCAGAAAAACGAACATAAGTTCGCAAAAAGGAGAAAGACGATGGCAAAGGAAGTAAAAGAAGTAAAAGATGATAAATTAAAAGCGTTGGAGGCCGCTGTTTTTCAGATAGAAAAGCAGTATGGTGAGGGCTCAATCATGCGGCTTGGCGACCCGACGAATAATATGAATGTAGAGACGGTTCCAACCGGCTCGCTCAGCCTTGACCTGGCATTAGGGCTTGGCGGCCTGCCAAAAGGCAGGATCGTTGAGATCTACGGGCCGGAATCCAGCGGTAAGACGACCGTTGCGCTGCATGTTGTCGCAGAGGTGCAGAAAGCGGGAGGGATCGCGGCGTTTATTGATGCGGAACATGCCCTGGATCCGTCCTATGCGCGTAAAATAGGCGTGAATATTGACGACCTGTACATATCGCAGCCGGATAACGGCGAGCAGGCATTGGAGATCACGGAAACAATGGTGCGCTCGGGCGCTGTGGATATCGTGATCGTGGACTCGGTTGCGGCTTTGGTGCCGAAAGCGGAAATTGATGGTGACATGGGGGACGCGCATGTCGGGCTGCAGGCGCGCCTGATGTCGCAGGGGCTGCGCAAACTGATCGGCATTATCAGCAAAACAGACTGCATTGTGATTTTTATTAATCAGCTGCGTGAAAAAGTGGGCGTAATGTTTGGAAACCCGGAAACGACAACGGGCGGGCGCGCATTGAAATTTTATTCTTCCGTCCGTCTGGACGTGCGCCGGATTGAGACTTTGAAGCAGGGCGGCGTGATGGTTGGCAACCGCACCCGCGTAAAGGTTGTAAAAAATAAGATTGCCCCGCCGTTTAAAGAAGCGGAATTTGACATTATGTTTGGCGAGGGCATCTCCAGAGAAGGCGATATTCTGGATCTGGCGGCAAATGTGGGGATTGTGAATAAGTCAGGCGCGTGGTATGCGTATAATGGCGATAAAATCGGACAGGGACGTGAGAATGCCAAGCAGTTATTAAAAGATAATCCGCAGTTATGCGAAGAAATCGAACAAAAGGTACGCGACCATTTTAAAGCTAAGATGGAAGAGGCGGAAGCGGCAAAAGAAGAAGCGGAAAGTAAAAGAGCGCCGAAACCGGATAAAAAGGCGGGAGAAAAAAAGGAACCGGTGAAAGACCCGTCCACAGGGGATAAAGAACCGGAAAAAAGCGCCCCGCTGAGCGCGGACGCACCGGCTGGCCCGCAGGTGTAAGCGGTTATGGTGATTACAAAAATCATGCCCCTGGAAAACGGGAAAGTGCAGCTTTTTTTTGACAGCGCGGAGCCTTTGCAATTTTATTGGTCAGAGCTTTCCGGATTTGCAGTAAAAGAACAGATGGAGATCGATTGCGCGTTTTATGAAAAACTCTACTATGAGATCCTGGGAAAACGCGTTACAAAAAGGGCAATGCATCTTCTGGAAAAAACGGATCGGACAGAGGAGCAGCTCCGGCGCAAATTAAGAGAAGGCGCGTATCCGGAGGAACTGATTGAAAAGGCGGTCGCCTATGTAAAATCTTATCACTACGTAGATGATGAGCGGTATGCCAGGGCTTATGTCCGTCTCAATCAGGACCGCAAGAGCAGCGGAAGGATGCGCCGGGATCTGCTGTCGCGCGGCGTGAAGGAAGAGGTCATTGCGCTGGCTCTGGAGGAAGAAAATGAAACAGAGCCGGAAATCCTGATCCGCAGGCTGCTGGAGAAAAGGCATTATGATCCGGCAGAGGCGTCTTTGGAGGAGATGCAGAGGAATTATCGTTTTTTGGCAGGGCGCGGATTTCGGGCGGAAGATATCATGCATGTTTTAAAAAAGAAAGACGGCTGAACAGAAGCGGTTTGCAGTCGCTGATGACAATGCCGCCTGAGTGTGTTATACTTTATCATGATAACAGGTCAGAATGAAAGGGAGGATTTTATGGTTTATACAGAATTTAAGGGAGAGCGGCTTTCCGCCCTGGGTATGGGCAATATGAGGCTGCCGGTAGTAAACGGGAACGACGGGGATATTGACGTAAAGGCTGTGGAGGAGATGTTTGCCTGCGCGATGGAAGCCGGCATTAATTACTATGATACGGCATATGGTTATCATAACGGGCAGTCAGAGCTTGTGGTCGGTGAATTATTGCAGAAATATCCGCGTGACAGCTTTTTCCTCGCGTCAAAATTTCCGGGCTATGATCTGGCAAATATGCCAAAAGTAAAAGAGATATTTGAGGAGCAGTTAAAAAAATGCAACGTTGAATTTTTTGATTTTTATCTGTTTCATAATGTCTGTGAGATGAATATTGATGCGTATCTTGATCCGAAATATGGGATTTATGACTATCTCATCGAACAGAAGAAAAACGGGCGCATCAAACATCTTGGTTTTTCTGCGCACGGCGATATCGACTGTATGAAGCGTTTCCTGGATGCGTATGGGGAGAGCATGGAGTTTTGCCAGATTGAATTAAATTATTTTGATTACATCTTCCAGAATGCAAAGGGAAAAGTGGAGCTTTTAAATGAGCGCAACATACCGATCTGGGTGATGGAGCCGGTCCGCGGAGGCCAGCTTGCCTCTCTGCCGGCGGAGTTTGAAGAAAAACTGAAGGAAGCAAGGCCGGATGAGAAAGTTCCCGCGTGGGCGTTCCGGTTCATACAGTCAGTTCCGGGCGTGGCTGTCACGCTGTCCGGCATGTCGGATATGCAGCAGCTAAAAGATAATATTGCATCTTATGAGGAGCGCAGGCCATTAAGCGAGAAGGAGATGGAACTGCTCCTCGGCATAGCGGAGGCCATGATTGCAAAGACGACCGTTCCCTGTACCGGATGCCATTATTGTGTGAGCCACTGCCCGAAAAAACTGGATATTCCGTTTCTGCTAAAACTCTACAATGAAGCTATGGTCGCAGGATCGGGAGACTTTATCGCCCCGATGGCGCTTGCGTCTGTCGATGCGGATAAGCAGCCGGAGAACTGTATTGGCTGCCACAGCTGTTCAAAAGTATGTCCGCAGACGATACAGATTCCGGAAGCGCTGCATAGTTTCGCGGAAAAAATGGGAAGGGCGTAGTCAGGCGTCCATTAGCGGAGAATCATAAGTCTGAATAAAAGCGGGGAGGAGGCTTCCCTATGAACGTAAGGTTTTACAATGCCAGAATCCTGCAGCTGCAGAAAGACCGCACGTTTTCCCTGATCAGAGGCGAGCTGTGGGTGCAGGGCGATACGATCCGCTATATTGGAGACGGGACGGATACAGAAAATGTCTGCGGGGATGGAACGGTCATCGTCTGGGAACGGGAGATCGATGTCTGCGGAAACGTGCTGATGGCAGGGTTTAAGAATGCGCACACGCATACGGCGATGACGTTTCTGCGTTCCTATGCGGACGACCTGCCGCTGCAGGAATGGCTGGAGCGGCAGGTGTTCCCGAAGGAAGCGCTGCTTACGGAAGAAGACGCTTACTGGCTGAACGTACTCGGCATTATGGAATATGTTTCCGGCGGGATCACGTCAAATTTTGATATGTATTTTTTGCCGATGGCAAGCGCGCGGGCTTCTTATGATACGGGATTCCGCACGGTGCAGGTCTGTGCGCTGAATAATTTTACCGGTTCGCTGGCGCAGATGGAAGAAGAGTACGAAGCGATTACCGGCATGGGCAGCCGCCTGCATTATGTGGCGGGCATCCACGCGGAATACACGACTTCTCTGGAGCTGATGGAGGGCATGGCAAAGCAGGCAGAGAAATTCCGTCTGCCGTTTTATATGCACAATGCGGAGACAAAGCGCGAGGTGGACGAGTGTATCGCGCGATGGGGGAAGACGCCGACGCAGCTGACGGATGCGCTTGGGCTGTATGCTTATGGCGGCGGCGGTTATCATTGTATCTGGATGGAGGAAAAAGATATAGAAATCTTTGCCGCGCGCGGGCTGTCCGCTGTGACAAACCCTGCGTCAAATCTGAAGCTTGCAAGTGGCGTTGCGCCAATACAGGCGTTTGTCGACGCGGGGATCAATGTTGCGATCGGGACGGACGGGCCTGCGTCCAATAACTGCCTGGATATGTTCCGCGAGATGTTTCTGACGACAGGGCTTGCGAAAGTGCGCGAGCGGGACGCGGCGTGTATTCCCGCCGAAGAAGCGCTGTATATGGCGACGGCGGGCGGCGCGGATGCGATGGGGCTTACGGACTGCAGGGAGCTTGCCGTCGGGCAGAAGGCGGATCTGGTCATGATCGATGTAAACTGGCCGAATATGCAGCCGGAAAACCACTTTGTAAAAAATCTTGTATACAGCGGCAATGTCCGCAATGTCCGGCTTACAATGGTGGACGGGAAGATTTTATATGAAGACGGGAAATTTGATATTGGTTATGAGCCGGAAGAAATCTATGCGAAGGCAAATGCGGTCATCCGCCGGATGGATGCGGGATGAAAGCACAGGATGAAAAAGCTTGAAACGGGAGGAAACGTTATGGGGGCGATCTATGAAAAGCTGGAAGCCTGCCTGGCCTGTGTGCGGGAAAAGACAGATTTTGTCCCGCGCGCAGCGCTGGTATTGGGTTCCGGGCTGGGCGGCTATGCGGATCATATCAGGGTAGAAACAGTTGTGGATTATGGCAGCATTCCGGGCTTTCCGGCGTCAACGGTGGCAGGGCATGCAGGGCGTTTTATATTCGGCTTTCTGGATGACGTGCCGCTTGTCTGTATGCAGGGGCGTGTGCATTATTATGAGGGCTATCCGATGCAGGAAGTCGTGCTGCCGATCCGGTTAATGCGGCTTCTGGGCGCGGAGTGTCTGTTCCTGACAAATGCGGCAGGCGGTATCCGCCATGATCTCCGGGCGGGGGATCTGATGCTGATCAAAGACCAGATCTCCTGTTTTGTGCCGTCTCCTCTGATCGGAGAAAACTGTGATAAACTGGGCGCGCGTTTTCCGGACATGAGTGAAATTTATGATAAAGAGCTGCGGCAGGCAGTGAAAAAGGCTGCGGCAAAGCAAAACATCCCGCTGCAGGAAGGAGTTTACATCCAGATGCAGGGGCCGAATTATGAGTCCCCGGCGGAAGTCGCCATGTGCCGGACGCTTGGCGCGGACGCAGTCGGCATGAGTACGGCGTGTGAAGCGATTGCGGCAAAACATATGGGGATGAAAGTCGTGGGAATATCCTGCATTTCCAATATGGCGGCTGGGATCTCCCCGACGCCTCTGTCGCACAGCGAAGTCCAAAAAGCGGCGGATGAGGCTGCGCCGGGATTTGCCCGTCTGCTTACAGAGTCGGTGAAGGCTGCGGCAGAAAGGATGCGGGGATAATATGAAAGTTTTATTTATACATCACAGCAGCTTTTACGTGGAGTTGGAAAAAACAGCGCTTTTATTTGATTATTTTGACGGCAGCCGTATCAACGGGTATACGTTTTCCGGAAAAATTCCGCCGCTCCCGGCGGATAAAGAGGTGTACTGTTTTGCAAGCCATAAGCATCAGGATCATTTTGACATGGATATTTTAAAGCTTGCCAAAATACATCCGAAAGTGCATTATGTGTTATCAAAAGACTGTAAGATGAGCCGCAATTTTTTATTAAAACATGGCTTCGGGGAAGCTGTCATGCGGCAGATCACGTATGTCGCGCCGGAAAAAGAATATAAGGTCGGAGACCTGACGGTAAGGACGCTGCGGTCGACAGACGCGGGCGTTGCGTTTGACGTGAGCGCAGAGGGCATACAGATCTACCATGCGGGCGACTTGAACTGGTGGCATTGGGAAGGAGCCGGGGATCTGGTCAACGGCAAAATGCAAAAAGATTTCAAGCGTGAGATGCGCAGGCTTTCGGACGCGCATTTCCGTTTTGCGTTCGTGCCGCTTGACCCGCGGATGGGCAGGGATGCGTTTAAAGGGTTTGATTATTTTATGAAAAATGTCAGCGCGGACCATGTATTCCCGATGCATATGTGGCAGGATTATTCCCTGATCCGGTCGTATAAGGCGAGGACGGACAACGATTATTTTTTGAGCAGGATCGTGGATATTACAGGCGAAAATGAATGCTTCTCATTTGAAAAGCCGTAAAATGGCTTGAAATAAACAGGAAAGAATATTATAATTGCCTTTATATTGGGAAGATTGAAGAAAAGGAGGGGATTGCCATGGCTTTTTTGGGCAGTTTTTTACAATATTTTATTATTTTAGTGATTCTGGCGCTGCTTGCTGTCTGCGGCATTTTTACCGGAAAAAAGCTCCGCATGAGGAAAAATGAGAGCATGATGGACGGGACGAAAAAGAAATAGTTTTGGAGGATTAGTAACGTGAAGAAGAGTTATGGCGTAAACGAATTACGCAGAATGTATCTTGATTTTTTTGAGAGTAAAGAGCACCTGGTCATGAAAAGTTTTTCGCTGGTGCCGCATAATGATAACAGCCTGCTTTTGATCAATGCGGGCATGGCTCCATTGAAGCCGTATTTCACCGGTCAGGAGATACCGCCGAAGAAACGGGTTGCGACCTGCCAGAAATGTATCCGCACCGGCGATATCGAAAATGTCGGCAAAACGGCAAGACATCTGACGTTTTTCGAGATGCTCGGAAACTTTTCGTTCGGCGATTATTTTAAGAAGGAAGCGATCGCATGGTCGTGGGAATTTCTGACAGAGGTTCTGGGCCTGGAGGCGGATCGCCTGTATCCTTCGATTTATGGGGAAGACGATGAGGCGTTCGAGATCTGGAACAAAGAAATCGGCGTCCCGGCGGAGAAGATCACGCGTTTTTACCGGGATGAAAACGGGAAATGCGACAATTTCTGGGAGCATGGCGCAGGCCCTTGCGGGCCATGTTCGGAGATCTATTATGACCGCGGGGAGAAATATGGCTGTGGGAAACCGGATTGTAAAGTCGGCTGCGACTGCGACCGTTTTATGGAAGTGTGGAACAATGTATTTACGCAGTTTGAAGGCGACGGCAAAGGCAATTATGAGGAACTGGCGCAGAAAAATATTGATACGGGCATGGGGCTTGAACGTCTGGCCGTTGTCATGCAGGATGTAGATTCGGTATTTGACATTGATACGATGAAGGCGATCCGCGATAAGGTATGCGCGCTTGCGGGAAAGACGTATCAGCGGGACGCGCTGGATGATGTTTCCATCAGGCTGATCACTGACCATATCCGGTCGGCTTCCTTTATGGTTTCGGATGGGATCATGCCGTCAAATGAAGGGCGCGGCTATGTACTGCGCCGCCTGATCCGGCGCGCGGCGCGGCATGGGCGGATGCTTGGCATTGAGGGGACGTTTCTTGCGGAGCTCAGCAATACGGTCATCGTAGAGAGCAGGGACGGCTATCCGGAGCTGGAAGAAAAGAAAGAATTTATTTTTAAGGTGTTGACGCAGGAAGAAGAAAAATTTAATAAAACGATCGACCAGGGGCTTGCGATTTTGGCTGAGATGCAGCAGTCGCTGGAAAAAGAGGGGAAGAAAATTCTTTCCGGAGAAGATGCGTTCCGCCTGTATGACACCTATGGTTTCCCGCTGGATCTGACGCAGGAGATTCTGGAAGAAAAAGGATTGTCGATTGACGAAGACGGCTTTAAAGCCTGCATGGAAGAACAGCGCACAAAGGCGCGCAAGGCGAGGAAAGTGACAAATTATATGGGCGCGGACGTGACGGTATATGAATCGATCGCGCCGGAGATCACGACGGGATTTGTCGGCTATGACAATCTGGCATACTGTTCGGAGATCACAGCGCTTACGACGGAAACAGAGCTGACCGAAGCGTTATCGGACGGGGAGTCCGGTACGGTAGTGGTAAATGAAACGCCGTTTTATGCTACGATGGGCGGACAGACCGGCGATACGGGCGTTATTAAGACAAAAGACGGCGTATTTGAAGTAAAAGATACGATCAGGCTTTCCGGCGGGAAGGTCGGGCATATCGGCGTCTGTACCGAAGGCATGGTCAAGGTTGGCGATAGCGCGGAGCTTTGCGTAGATGCAGACAGGCGGCGCCGGATCGCGAAAAACCACAGTGCGACGCATTTATTACAGAAAGCCCTGCGCGAGACGCTCGGCACGCACGTAGAGCAGGCCGGTTCCGAGGTGACGGCGGACAAGCTGCGTTTTGACTTTTCGCATTTCTCCGCGATGACGCAGGAGGAGCTTGCAAAGGTCGAAGCGATCGTGAATGAAAAAATCGCCGCTTCCCTTCCGGTGCGGACGGATATCATGACGCTGGAGGAGGCAAGGAAAACAGGCGCAATGGCATTGTTTGGTGAAAAATACGGCGAGACGGTGCGCGTGGTGCGCATGGGTGATTTTTCTACGGAACTCTGCGGCGGTACGCATGTGGAAAACACCAATTCGATCACAGCGTTTAAGATCCTTTCGGAATCCGGCGTTGCGGCAGGCGTGCGGCGTATCGAGGCGTTGACTTCTGATGCGGTGTTTGCATATTATGACCGTATGGAAGAGACGCTGTTAAAGGCGGCGAAAACGGTAAAGGCGACGCCGGCGAATCTGGTAGAAAAGCTGGAGCATCTGCTTTCAGAAATGAAGGCGCTTGCTTCGGAAAACGAATCCTTAAAGGCGCAGGCGGCCAAAGACGCGCTCGGCGACGTGATGGACCAGGTGCAGGAAGTGAAAGGCACGAAGCTCCTTGCGGCAAAGGTTTCCGGCGTGGACATGAACGGGCTGCGCGACCTGGGCGACCAGTTGAAAACAAAGCTGGGCGAAGGCGTGATTCTGCTTGCATCGGATAAAGACGGCAAAGTAAACCTTGTCGCCATGGCGACAGACGCGGCCATGAAAGCGGGCGCACACGCAGGCAATCTGATCAAAGCGGCTGCCGCAAAGGTTGGCGGCGGCGGCGGCGGACGGCCGAATATGGCGCAGGCAGGCGGAAAGAATCCGGCGGGCATTGCGGATGCGCTTGCGGAAGCAAAGACGGCGCTGGAAGCCATGCTTGGATAAAAGAAAAGTGAGGACAGAACTTCCGGTTTTTGGATCGGGAGTTCTGTTTTTTCTGCGTATAGGCGCGGGTATCAAAAATTCAATAAAGTATTGTGCGGCATTTGGGTATAGAAATTATAGAGTATCGTTAAAGAGGTGATGGAATAATGGTGAATCTGGCTTTTTGTGATGATGATGAGATTTTTCTAAAAAAGTTTGTGCCCATTGTGATTGCGGAATTTAGAAAACGGAGAGTAGATGTCGACTACAATATATATACAAATGGTAATAAACTCATAGAAAGTTTTAAACTGAGAAAACCTTATGCAGATATTGTTTTTATGGATATAGATATGCCATATATCAATGGCAAGGCTCTGGCGCAGAAATTACGAAAATTGGATAAGAGTTTTAAATTAATATTTATTACGGATTATGAGCAGGAAGCTTTAAATACATTTCAGTATGATGTTATAGCTTTTATTCCAAAGGATAAAATTGGGAAATATTTACCGGATGCGATTAAAAGGGCAATCATATCGCTGGAAGAGGATCGGCCGAGAATGCAGATTTTCAGGGTATATGATACATATAGGCGGATTGCAGAAATTAAAATACCATTGAATGATATAAGATATATAGAGATTTTGCAAAGAAAAATATTTTTACATAGCATAGCAGACGTGTATGAATTGTATCATTATCAGTTTTCAGAATTAGTGGGGAAATATGTTTCTGTGGGCTTTTTAGATATACATAGGACATGTATTGTTAATTCAAAGTTTATTGTGAAAGTGGGTGAAAATGCGGTGTGGCTGGATAACGGAGAAGAACTTATGATGAGCAGACGTAAAAAAAAGAAGGTTTTGGAACAGTTTGCGAAAGATGTATATGAGGGATTGTGGGATGAATAAGGAAATAATTAGTTTTTTATTTTCGGCAATACAATCAGCAGTAATATTTGGAATCGTCGGAAGTGTTTTACAAAGCCGGTTTATAAAATATGCAAAGGTTTGGGGACTCGGCGTTTCAATTGTAATTGGCGCTATAGGGATTAATGTTATTGGAGATTCTTATATTCAGGGCATCATTTGGCTTGTATTGATAGGTGCGCTTTGCCAAATCTTGTATAGAGGATCATTGGCGGTAAAAGTATTTTATATACTGTTTGCCCAGTATATTTGCGTAGCGGGTGAGATGATATTATCAACAATAATGATTTCTTTACCTGGGGGTCTTGTAAAAATAATAACAAATAATATGTTTATGGTAACGGGAATCAGTATTTTTATTAAAGCAATAGTTATTATAAGCGGTATTTTGTTTGTCAGGTATATTCGTAAGATCAATCCGGATTTACCAGGAAGATATTGGATTGGAATGAATATATTTTTGCTGACAGTGATTGAAAGTGTACAGCTGCTTCTGGCTTTGGATTTAAGTATACAGAAAACAGAATTTTATATTTATATAATGGTATTGCTGTACGCTTTACTGCTGTCAGGTATTTTTGTGATTTATTTTTTGGGGAAAATATGTTGGATTTATGAGAAGAATACGGAATATGAATTGTGGCAGATGAAAGGAAATGAACTTCAGAATGTAATTGCTTATCAAAGTGAAGTGAATGAAGAGATGAAAAAAATACGGCATGATATGAAGAAACATCTGGGAAATATATTGTATATGGTAGAAAATGATCAGAAGGAAAAGACAAAGGAGTATATAGGTAAATTAACGGATGTCATTCTTGCTGCAAAACAAAATGTATATACTGGAAATTATATTATAGATGCTATATTAAATAAGCATATGGTCTTGTGTAAAGGTAAAAATGTAAAACTGGAACTTTCTGTTGATGAAATCCCTGAATTGGATACGAATCCGGTCGATATATCTGCTATTTTAGATAATTTGTTAGATAATGCTATAGAAGCGGTAGAAAATCTGGGGATTCATGAGCGTTGCATAGATATTAAATTGTTTTTATATAAAAACAATCTTGCGATTGTAGTAAAGAATCTATATGATAATAAGCTGCAAATGAATGAAAAATATATATCAGCAGGCAAAAGTGAACGGATGGAGCATGGGTATGGTTTGAAATCAGTGGAAAGTGCGGTAGAAAGAAATGGGGGAGTGTTTCATTACTATGCAAAGGAGAGGGAGTTCATAGCAGTAGTTATGCTGCCCGTAAATATATAGGCAGGAATAAAAGGACGTCTTCTGTGAGGGCGTCTTTTTCCGTTGCGTAGCGAAATTTGACCATTGGGAGAGGAAAAATTGAAAAATGCATATCAGTTTGATATTATTTCAACAGTAGTTAACTGCCAATTGAACAAACATAAAAACAACAGGAGTAGGCTATTGTGGAAGAAAATAATATTTTAGAACTTAGAGGGGTTTGTAAATCGTATCAAAAGAGGCCTGTTTTAAAAAATGTTGATATAACACTGGAAAAAGGGAAAATTTATGGATTTGTAGGAAAAAATGGGGCCGGAAAAACTACGGTAATGAAAATAATAGCAGGACTCAGTAAACCGGATCGGGGAGAAATTTATATAAGCGGAAAGAGCGAAGGAAAAGAATTGCAGCGTCTGAGACGTAATATAGGATGTATGATAGAGAATCCGGCTCTTTATATGGATATGTCTGCGGCGGAAAATCTGAAAGCTTTATGTATCCTGTATGGAATTGAAGATGAGAATAGAGCGGAGAATATTTTACGTTTTGTAGGTTTAGAAAATGTGGGAAAAAAGAAAGTAAGACATTTTTCGCTTGGAATGAGGCAAAGATTAGGAATTGGAATGACGCTTATTAATGATCCGCAGCTGTTGATTCTGGATGAACCTGTTAATGGATTGGATCCGGATGGAATTGTGGAGATAAGGGAGTTAATAAAAAAGATTAATGAAAAAAATAGCGCGACAGTGTTATTTTCAAGTCATATTTTGAATGAAGTTTATCAGATAGCAGATCATTATATTTTGATAAATCATGGTGAGATTATAGAGCAGGTTTCGCGAAACGAACTTGCAGAAGATAGTCTGGAAGAATACTTTTTTAAAAAAATGGGTGGATAAATGTTCAGGATGATGAAATTTGAATTGTTTAAGATTGTAAGGGAGCGGACGCTGAAAATTTGTATTATGACGGCATTTTTAGTGTCTGTTGTTATGTTATCCGGCACAAATATAACAATAGAAAGTTTTGTGCCAAAAAGTTTTTTGGTTTCCATAATTGCATCTTTATATGCATCTTTTTATGCCAGTATGGATTTTGAAGACAAGAAGATACTGTATCTGATATTATCAGGGAATGACAGGAAAAAAATAGTTATAGCAAAACTTGCTGCGGTATTTATAGGAACAGAAGCTGTTAATTTTATTTTTCCGGCAATTGCATTTTTTCTATGTCCGGAATGGGAAGCTGCATTAAAAATAAGAATTTTTTTTGCTTATATTTTATTGGGGAGTGTATTGGCGGTTATTGGGGAATTGGTTTCATGGATTATAAAAAAGCAGGGGGCTGCAGTTTTGGCAACTGTTGTTTTCCAGATCGGTTCCCTGTTTATGATGAACGGAGAAAAAACATCTGATATTTTTATTCATATTGTCCCAATTGGTATTGTAAAGCTATGTCTGGAAACAAATTCGCAGATAAGATGTTGTATGTTGCTGGGGATATGGTTTGTGGTTTTGCTTGCCTTGACATTAATAGTTTCCAGACATTCGGAAGTGTAAAATAATTTCATGAAGGGAGAGGGCTTTATGAAAAATTTAATGAGATATAAGTTTTATATAATGAGGCACAACATATTGTCTTATATAATATTTCTTTTATGCTGTGTAATTGCACTGTTATTTACGGATGAGAGCTATCTGGAAGATCCCATTGTAATGAATACGCCTCAAAACTTGTCAGGAGTCTTTATGAATGAAGTGGCTGATGCAGGAATTGCAATTCTCCTGATTGTTGGCGTTTTTGCAGTTTTCGAGTTTTCCGGGGACTTGAAGCAGCGTTGTGTAAACTATGAGCTGATAAGCGGTAATAGCAGGACAAAAATTTTCATTAGCCATTATGTATATATCTTTATATTGTCAGGAAGTATGATTGCAGGTTCATTGTCGATTGGGTGCTGTAAATATGGCATCATGGATTGGATCATTGCTATATGGGAAAATAAAGGCTATTTTTTGAGGGCGGTTTTGTTTATTTATATAATTTCTTTTTCTATTATATCCGTATGTATGGTTTTCGCAGTATTGTTTAAGGATACGGCTAAATCTGCAATTGCTGCATTTATATTTTTATTTCTGGCTTGCTATATTATGGCCGCCATTGCCGCGGCAATAGCGGGCAATTCAATGGTTAGCGCATATGAGGCGCCGCCTGTGGCATTGCTGTTTTACCCGCCTTATATATGGCGATGGATTTTGAATCCGGAATTACAGGCAATGCAGCTGGCAGGGGCGGCGGCAGTAGCGGTTCTATGGTGCGGAAGTGCGTTTGGCATTAGTAGTTATTGTTTTTGTAAAACAGAGTTAAAGTAGAATAAAATTTATATAGTCCAAACGAAGAACGGCAGAGTAAGCAAGTATTAGACGGACAAAACACAGCATAAAATATTTGGAAATCGTTTGCAAATTATCTAAAAATAAGTATAATTATATTAGCTAATATGAAAGGAGAGATGTTTTTATGGTTGGCGCTACTGCTACTGCTACCGAAATGCAGAATAATTTCGGAAGGTATCTTGCCATTGTGGCTGATGGCAAAGAAGTTATTATAACAAAAAATGGGCAAGAGGTGGCCCGGCTCATTCCGAGAAATGCGGCGCTTTCTTATCTGACAGACTCTCTGACGGGTATTCTGAAAGGGAACGTTGATCTTAAGCAGGCAAAAGAAGAGAGACTTGGAGAGAAATATGAGACTTCTGATTGATGGAAATATTATTTTGGATGTTCTGCAAAAGCGAGAGCCGCATTTTGAAGACTCGGCTAAGATATGGAAACTCTGTGAAACGGAACAGGCGCAGGGGTATGTTTCTGTGTTGACGTTTGCAAACCTTGTTTATGTTATGCGTAGAGAACTTGATCCGGAGCAGATAGAGGATGTCCGGAAAGGGCTTGCGCTCATTTTTCGGTTTACGGAATTGACCGCGGCAGATATTGCGAATGCAGCAGGAATGCGATGGGATGATTTTGAGGACGCCCTGCAGGCCGTTACGGCGGAACGGGTGCATGCGGACTATCTCATTACCAGAAATATTAAGGATTTCAAAAAGAGTA
>CANQQG010000045.1 GCA_947625875.1 uncultured Lachnospiraceae bacterium | reverse complement strand
ACAGCGAGGAAAAACATTTTAATGCCGCTTGCGCTTGATAAGAAAAAACCGAATAAAGAGTATTTTGATAAAATTGTAAGTTCTCTTGGAATCGCCGATAAACTTGATCTTCTGCCGAACCAGTTATCCGGCGGCCAGCAGCAGAGGGTCGCGATTGCGCGTTCCCTGATCTATCGGCCCGCCCTGCTTCTGGCAGACGAGCCGACCGGGAATCTCGACCGGAAAAACTCCAAAGAAGTCGTTGACATGCTGAAGCTTTCCAACCGCAATCTGGAGCAGACGATTCTGTTGATTACCCATGATGAAACGGTTGCTGTGGAGGCGGAGCGCATCGTTACCGTTGCGGATGGGCGTATCATCAGCGATGAACGGCGGAGGTAACGGACATGTGGAGAGATTATTTGTCAGGTTATATGAAAAACAACCGCACAGCCGGTCTATCCGTTGCGCTTGCGGCATTTATTTCCGCCCTGCTCTTATCTCTGCTGTGCGGATTATTCTACAATGCATGGAAATATGAGGTGGAACGGATCGAAATAGAAGAGGACGGCTGGCACAGCCGTATCATTGGCGAACTCAGTGCAGAGGATCTGGAAACGATTAAGAACTTTGCCAATGTAGAGGAGGCTGTGGTAAATGAGAAGGGACAAAAAGGAACAGAACCGACAATCGATATTTATTTCAGCGATAAGAAAGCTGTTTTTTCAGATACGCCCCATATTGCGGAACAGCTCGGTATCCCGCAGGAACGGATTGTTTATCACTATGCGCTTCTTGCCATGTACCTGATCCGCGATTCCGGCGATACCGCCCCAAGGCTGCTGTTCCTGCTGTTTATTCTGATTACGCTTGCGGCGTCTTTCTCGCTGATTATCATTATCCATAATGCCTTTGCGGTAACTATGAATGCAAGGATTCATCAGTTTGGCATTTTTTCCGGCATTGGCGCCACGCCAAAGCAAATCCGGGCATGTCTTTTGCAGGAGGCGGCTGCGCTCTGCGCGGCGCCGGTTGTAACAGGCAATCTGCTGGGCATTGCAGGAAGCGCGTGCCTCATAAATCTGAGCAATACCATGTTGGGCGGCGACGTTCCCGGGCGGCATGAGGCGTCCTTTGGCTATCATTCGTTGGTTTTGGCGTCGACATTGCTTGTGACGGTCCTGACGGTATGGATTTCCGCATGGATTCCGGCGAAAAAGCTAAGCAGGCTGACGCCTCTCGAAGCAATAAAAAATACCGGCGAATTACAATTAAAGCGCAAAAAAAGCTCCCGTTTCCTTTCACTGTTGTTCGGAATAGAAGGGGAATTGGCCGGAAACGCGCTGAAAGCGCAAAAGAAAGCGCTGCGGACAGCGTCTCTGTCACTTATATTTTCCTTCCTCGCATTTGCGCTCATGCAGTGTTTCTTCTCCCTTTCCCAAATCAGCACAAGGGAAACTTATTTTGAACGGTATCAGGGCGTATGGGATATTATGGCTACGGTTAAAAACGCCGATGTGGACAATTTTGCAGAAACAACGGCTGTCCAGGCGCTTGACGGGATAAAAAGCGCGATTGTGTATCAGAAAGCTTCCGCGAAAAGAATGATCGCCGAAGAAGAAATGAGCGAAGCTATGAAGTCCTTTGGCGGGTTTTCCGGGGCGCCTGCGAGCGATGTGTCGCAGGTGGACGGCGGATGGCTTGTAAACGCGCCGATTGTGATTATGGATGACCAGAGTTTTGCCGCGTATTGTGAACAGATCGGCATCGCGCCGCAGCTTAACGGAGCGGTAATCTTAAACCAGATCCGCGATGTGACAAACCCTGATTTCCGGCATCCTGTTTTCATGCCTTATATAAAGGCGCCTGGCGCCGGCGAAAATGCAGTGAGTGTTTTAAGGCAGTCCGGCAGTGAGGGTATGACGGCGGAGGTTCCTGTCCTGTCTTATACGCAGGAGGTTCCTGTGCTGCGGGAGGAATATGCAAAGCTTGATTATTATGAGCTGGTGCATTTTATCCCTGTGTCCTTATGGAAAGAGATCAAGGGACAGATCGGGGGAACGGAGGCAGACAGTTACATCTGCGTCTGCGGAAAAGACGGCGCGACACTGGAAGAATTAAATACGATACAGGATAAGATCGCGCAGCTTGTCGGAGGGAAATATGCCATAGAACAGGAAAACCGCATTCAGGAGTATGAATTAAATAACAGGCAGATACAGGGGATGATGGCCATCTTCGGGGGTTTTTGCATTCTGCTTGCGATTATCGGCATTGGCAATGTGTTCTCCAACACGTTGGGATTTGTGCGTCAAAGGAGAAGGGAATTTGCCAGATACATGTCGGTAGGGCTGACGCCGAAGGAACTGAAAAAGATGTTCTGTACGGAAGCGCTTGTGATCGCCGGGCGTCCGATCCTGATCGGACTTCCGATTGTGGTCGTCGCGATCGGATTTATGCTGAAAGCAAGCTATATGGAGGTCGGAGTATTCCTGGCGGAAGCGCCATATGTTCCGATTTTACTGTTCATGCTGGCTATCCTGGGTTCTGTGGCGCTGGCATATTATCTGGCATGGCGTGGTGTGCGGAAGATCAGTCTGGCGGAGACGCTCAGGGACGATACGATGATGTAATATGTATTATGAAAATTGCCTAAAGTTTTCTTCTGAAATCAGTAATTACTTTGAGAAGCTGCCTTAATTGACGTTCACCCATCGCTTCATAACAATGGCTGATTTTTGACTGGATATCACTTTGCATATAGGAGTACATTTCAAAAAAGAAGAGAGGACCCACAGATCCTCTCTCCGGTCACAGTCCTCTCGAGTATCTGCAACCTGTCACTGCTTTTTATCCTACCACAGAATAAAGAGAATGACAATAGATATTTTATGTAATTTTAGATTTTTTATGCGAAGGAGTTTTTCCTGACATCAGTCAGACTTTCTTCGTGACAATAAGCGTCTTATAATTCTTCTTCGCGATCTTGATTTTTACCGCGGTTCCCTTTTTCAGCTTTGCGCACTTAAATGTGAATTTCTTTCCGGAAACCGTTGCCCTTTTATATTTCTTTCCGCCGACCTTGACCGCTACCCTGGCATTTTTCACGGACACCCTGCCGGTAATTTTCTTGCTCCCCCTGCGCATGCTCACACTGGTAAGCTTTATGGTCTTTTTCGTGACTGTGTTCTGGTTGGCAGCCGACTGCCTGGACAAATCCACTTTAATCTGCGGATAGGTCTTTGTGAAAGTCAAAATAACGCCCGTTCCCGTGTAGCTGCAGACATATGCCTCATTTTCTCCATTCACGACGCCAATGGTATGGGCTCCGTCGCTCAAGTTCTCCAGCTTCAGAAGTCCTTTTTCATCCGTGGCGCCATTCTGAACCCTGGCGGCGTCGTCCACATAATAGGATACCTGCTTATTAACTGCCAATCCGTCCACATCCTGGATTTCCACAAAAGCCGTGAATGTTTTTGGCGTGTAATCATCACTCTCCACGACAATGCGGCCGTCTGTGACCGGCATGTGCAGAGGCTTGGTTCCATTTTCCGTCATTTCAAGAATTTTGTTCTCAAACATGATATCCAGTCCGCCGCCCTCTGCCACGCCCGGCAGATCCTTTAACATGGTGTAGCCGCTTCCGCCGGAAATCAGGAAATCGTTAGATCCGAAAATAATCTGGCGGCTCTCATCCTCTCTCTTTAACGGTTCTGTCTCCCCGTCCAGGTAAATCGCTTTCACCTTAGCGCCATTCTCCTTGTTGGGATCGTAGGTAATCTTCATGCCGCCAATCTGCGGAAATCCGCCGCTGGCTGTCGTCCCTGCCATTAAGCCCTCTGCCGTCAGGCCGCTGTTGCCGGATACGCCCGTCTCCATGATCTCATACAGCAGCTTCGGCGTGACCGCTTTAAATGATATGGTATTGCCAAAAGGCAGCACGTTTACAATATCACCTTTAGTAATCGTCCCCTTTTGAATCGTCGCGCGGATTCCGCCGCCGTTTTGCATAGCGACAATCGGCAGATCCTTATATTTTTTATCTGCATTTCCCTTCCGGATAATCTCCTCGCCTGCGTCTACCATGCTGTCAGCCACAAGATTTCCCAGATTTGTCTCTGTCACGCGTCCCTCGGCAACACCATTGATCGTACCGCCCCACAGCGTGGTATCCGTCTCTCCAATGCGCTGCTGCATAATCTCTCCGGACTTTTCCCTGATGGCGGCCAGTTCCTTTTCAATGGCCTCATCCGGCGCAATGTCCTTGTATTTTCCGGTATATTCTTCGTCTGCCGCAAATTCCTTCTCCGGAATCAGTTCGCCTGTGACCTGCGCGTCATCCCTGGCCTCGTCATAGGTGATTGTCAGTTTGCCGAGATTTGCCAGAGCCGTGCCGGTCTGTTCAATCCAGACGCCGTTGGTCTCCTTGCTCTCCTCTGTGTGGCTGTGTCCGTCGATAATGGCGTCCAGTTTGCCCTGATACGCTCCTGTCAGACTTTCCGCCAGCTGCGGAGCCGTATAGGAGCCGCCCGGCAGATCGCCCATATGGGCCAGGCAGATAATGACGTCCGCGCCTTCCTTCTCCAGCGCGTCAATCATCTTCTTTGCCGTTTCGACCTCGTCCTCAAAGGTAATTCCCACAAGCCCGGACGGGTTGGAGGATGTTCTGGTCTCTCTGGTAGTCAGGCCGAAAAATCCGATTTTTACGCCGTTTTTTTCAATCAGCGTGTACGCGCCATTATTCTCTTTTCCCTCTTTTCCATATGTTCCCGCGAGAAAAGACCTGCCATCCCTGCTTACATTGGCTGCCAGAATCGGGTACTCCGCCATCTTCTGAATCTTCAAAAGCTGCTCCTGACCGTAGTCGAACTCGTGATTGCCGGTACATGCCACATCATAGCCCGCCAGATTCATCAGATTCACTACATCCTCGCCGTTGCTGAGCGTAGCTAACGGCGCTCCCTGAATGGCGTCTCCCGCGTCTACCAGCAGCGAATTTTCCGTGTTTTTCTTCATCGCGGCCACTCTGGCAATTCCGATTCCCTCATCCAGATGGCCGTGCATGTCATTGGTATGGAAAATAATCACCTGCTTCGGAGCGGATTCCGCCGCCGAAACAACGCAGTTCCCGTTTACCGTCAGTCCCGCCAACAGCATCACGGACAGGATGCGCCGGAACATCTGCTTCATTTTAGATTTCATTTTAGTTCCCTCCTTGATTTGATTTAATCTTCTTATTATAGTGTTTTTTGCCGGATTGGTTCAATGAATTTATGTTTGATAACGCGCTTCCTGTGTTAAATCACTTGTTTTTCCTGTATTTGCCATTTTGATGGCCTGTCCGAAAGCCTTAAAATCAAACGTTTCTTTGTTCTGCTTCATAATTTCACCCGACTGCATTGTGTGCTTCATCTCTTTTTCAAGATATGATTGCCCATATCATTGTATGGATAGAAATAGGGTATAGGTAAACCTTGACGGAAGATGTCAGGGTTTATATACTTAGATCATATATAGGAATTACTGGCATTGTCTTCCATATATTCCGCTTGAAAGTGAAATCGGAAATGTCCGTAAAGCGTTAGCTTTGGCAAATCAATATGGCTTCGGTTCTACTCTGCAGACAAAATCGAATCGAGTGTTACGAGATTTAGACTTGCTAAAAGCGATCAATGATAAAACAAAATGCGTTGTGCAAATGACACTACGTTGTTTGGCTTTGCCCTGTTCTTCCATTTATAATCGCCCGACGGCGGTTTTGAAATAACATCATGGATAGCGGATGAAAAGAGGGGCGAGTTTTCCAAAGGAGAACAGTCCGCAAAGGAAAAAGGCGGGACGGATATTTCCGATGTTGAGAAAATGTTAGGTATTGCCAATGGCTGAGATAAAAATTTCATCGCAAGCAATCACAGACTTACAGCAGACAAAAGCATATATCACAGAGGAACTTTGCAATGAGCAGGCGGCAGCAGATACGGTTGCCAGGATTACAAAGAGAATCCGGCAGCTTTCAGACTTTCCTGAAATCGGAGCTCCGCTTTCCTCATGCAAATTCTATTCGGAGATCCGAGCGACAACTGAATACTGCTTAACAGAGCAAACGAACCGTCATCTGAAAAGGTGGCGATTTTTTACAGGAAATTCCGATTTTATTGACAGAAAAAGAAATAAACCTGCAAAACGGAGAAACAGCATAGCCCGCAAGCTGCGCTGTTTCCCAAAAAACAATCTTATGCTGTTTTATGAGCGCTGCTCTAAAGGCATATCCGGAAAATGTAAACTGCCTATGTCATAACTAACCTTATATAACTTACCTGTAGCTTTACCAGCTAAAGTATTCATACTGTACTTTTCAATAACTGGTATCGCTCCAGCACGATGAAGTATTGCAGGATTTCCACGCCATACAGATACGGTAGCGCCTGTATCAAGCAATGTACGAACATACTCATTTCTCACTTTAGATATAAAAAGTGGATGCAAATTATTTAACAATTCTAATACAGGCAAGGCACTATTACCCCATTCATAATATCACCAATATCACACCCCGGATGAGCCTGTACATCACAAATAACACCACCCGCAAACAATTGCATATCCGCAGCTTCTCCGTGATTATTAAGTTCATATAAAGGTATACCAGAAGTTACATCATAGTCTATATCGCTCATAAACTCAGGATAAGCAATTACGACCCATTCTTTAGTATACTTTTGCTGTATTTCTTCTACAGTTAATCGTATACCATTCTCCTTCAACGTACCGTCCCAAAAAGCCTCTGTGTGCGTAAAAGCTATTTCGAAATCACCTTCATGACACTGACGTTTATTAATTTCCTGATAAGGTAATCCTGTTAAATAAACGTCAGCAGTTGCAATTAAAAACTTACCACCAGGTTTGTAGACAATGTTCTTTAATCCAACCCATTGTTCAGGATATTTTTTATAAATATCTTCCCATAGCATGGAATACGCCTCCTTTCAATTTAAGCCATTGACTGTTGCAATTTCTTTCTATACATCCAAGCAGCCTGAAACGGGTCATCATATTTTGCCTTCTGCTTTTCAGTCAAACTTTTATAAATAGACGCCATAGCCCGATTCGTATTCAAGCCACTATGTGACAAATATCTCCGTATTTTGAGGCGTCGGCCATACTATCATCTGCTAACTTAGCTCCAGCGTCTAAAAGAGTATTTACACTACCACGCCATACAGATGCGGTAGCGTCTGTATCAAGCAATGTACGAACATACTCATTTCCCACTTTAGATATAAAAAGTGGGTGTAAGTTATTTAACAATTTTAATACAGGCAAGGCACTAACACCCCTACCATAATATCGTTTATATCGCATCCCGGATGAGCTTGTACATCACTAACAATACCGCCTGCAAATAACTGCATATCTGCAGCTTCTCCTGGATTGTCAAGCTCATATAAAGGTATACCAGAAGTGACAGTAAAATCTTCGTCACTTATAAACTCTGGATAAGCAACTACGACCCATTCTTTAGTATACTTTTGCTGTATTTCTTCTACAGTTAATCGTATACCATTCTCCTTCAATGTACCGTCCCAAAAAGCCTCTGTGTGTGTAAAGGCTATTTCGAAATCACCCTCACTACACTGACGTTCATTAATCTCTTGATATGGTAATCCTGTTAAATAAACATCAGCAGCTGCAATTAGAAACTTATCACCAGGTTTGTATACAATGTTCTTCAACCCAACCCACTGTTCCGGATACTTTTTGTAAATATCTCTCCACAACATAGAATATACCTCCTTTCAAATTAAGCCATTGAGTGTTGTAACTTCTTTCTATACATCCAAGCAGCTTGAAACGGGTCATCATACTTCGCCTTCTGCTTTTCAGTCAAACTTTTATAAATAGACACCATAGCCCGATTCGTATTCAAGCCACTATGTGACAAATATCTCCGCATTTTGAGGCGACGGCCATACCTGCCCATTTTTTCTGCTCATCCGACACATAATATTATATTTCACCTTCTTAAAGAAAACAAGCATTATTTACCATCGATACTCACCATAACGTAAGCCGTTTTTCCGCCGCTGCGCAAAATGCCGCTTCCGATAATCATGTCCGCGTAAATTTACTGACCGGAAGCGCTCCCATATCCCACCTCCAATCTGCGCGGTCAGCCGTTCTTTACCGCTTTTATGATGTTGCGTATTTTTGGCGTTGTGCCATAAAGCAGGACGCCGACGCGGTATATTTTTGCGGCGATCACCCCGACGCCGGCCACCGAAGCGACTAAGATCAGGATCGAGACGGCAATTTCATAAAACGGGACGCTGCTCATGGCGATACGGGTAAACATCGCCATAGGCGACGTAAACGGGACGAACGAACAGACCTTCATTAAAACCGTATCCACGTTGCCGGACGACATTGACATCATGACAACGAGAAATCCGACAATAAACAATAACGTCACAGGCATGACCGAAGTGTTGATGTCCTCTAATTTAGAGGCCGTCGAGCCGATTGCGCCAAACATAAACGCATAGATAAAAAATCCAAGCGCAAAAAATACCAGCATATATACAAACAGATCCAACGGCATATCAAAAACAGAGGCGACAATCTCATTCCCGCCCCAGTAATCCTCATTCATGCGGTAAAACAGCAGGGCGGAGCCGAATACGGCGACCAGCTGGATCAGCCCCGCGAGGCAGGAAGCGATGACTTTGCCAAACATCATATTTACCGGGCGCGCGCTTGTGATCAGCAGCTCCATGGCGCGTGAGCTTTTTTCCGTTGCGACATTTGTCGCGACCATCTGCCCATACAGGAGAATGACCATGTACAGCGCGAAGATCATGATATAAGTATAGAAAAAGTTCTGCATCTGGTCTTTGCCCAGGCTTTCCGTCTCGTGCGCGACCTGGATGGCGAGCGCGGCCTGCGCGTCCGCAGCGGACATTCCGCTTGCCGTCATGGCTTTTACGCGGGCAAGGTTCAGCAAAATCTCATCTGCGATATCCGTATTGCTGTCGTACATCGACAGATTATTGACATAATAGGTATAAGAAACGGGGCTGTCGATGACAAACGCGCATTCGGCTTCCTGGTTTATGATCTTTTCTTTTACCGCCTCTTTGTTTTCGTCCGTCGCCTGTACGGCGTAATCCCCAAAGGCGGCGGAAAAGGCTTCCCATAAATCATCCGCGTCTTCTGCGGAAGCGGCGGACAGCAGCATAAGCGGCGCGTCCGGATCCTTTGGCGCGTCTGCGTCCGCGGAGACGCCGGAAGATTCCGGTTTCACGTTTCCTGTGAAAGATTCCTTTATGCGTGGAAAAAACATGACGACGGCGATGAGCGCGGCAAGAAAGAGCGTCACGCCGACAAAAATTTTGTTTGTTAAATAATTTTTCAATTCAAATTTTAATATTTTTCTAAACTGCTGCATGGTTTTCCTCCTGATTTCCTTCGCCTGCGTATTCCACAAAAATATCGTTTAAAGAGGGCTCATAGACGCTTATTTCGTCGATATCGTACGCGGCGGTGAGCGTCTGCATGATGCGCGGCTTTTCTTCCGGGGATGTGAGCTGCAAAAGCAGGGAATCCCCATTGAAAGGCTGGCAGCGCGCGCCAAACGCTTTTTGTATCGCGGCGTTTTGCCCGGAGCGGACGACAAGGCGGGTGCGCGGGTAGCTGCGTTTAATGTCGGCAAGGCTGCCGGAGAGCGCGATGGTCCCATGGTTTAAAATCGCGATGCTGTCGCAGAATTCTTCGATATAGTTCATCTGGTGGCTGGAAAATATCACCGTTTTCCCTCTGGCGATCTCTTCTTTTACAACGTCTTTTAAGAGCATGGCGTTTACCGGATCCAGCCCCGAAAACGGTTCGTCCAGAATGATGATCTGCGGGTCGTGCGCAAGCGCGGTGATCAGCTGGATCTTCTGCTGGTTGCCCTTTGAGAGCGTGTCAAGACGCCTGTTCCGGTATTCCGTCATGCCGAGCCTCTCAAGCCACGTGTCCACAGCTTTTACCGCGTCTTTTTTTGGCATTCCCTTCAGCTCAGAAAAATAAACGAGCTGGTCAATGATCTTTTTTTTCGGGTAAAGCCCGCGCTCCTCCGGAAGATAGCCGATGCCCGTTTTCCGGGCGTCGATCGGTTTTCCGCCAAACAGGATCTCCCCGCCGTCAGCGGGGAATACGTCCATTAAGATGCGCAGCGTCGTCGTCTTGCCCGCGCCGTTCCTTCCGAGCAGGCCGAACGCCTTTCCGGCGGACGCCCGGAAAGAAATGTTGTTTAAGACCTGCTTTTCCCCAAAGCTTTTCTGAATGTTTTTTAAAACAAGCTCCATATGGTCCTCCCTGAAATGAATTTTTTCCATTATAATATACCATGCGGCAGGATGGCAAATTTATTTTTCCTTTTTAAAACTTTTTATAAATGCTATTGTAATAATCCCGATTTTCCGATAAAATAAAAACGATAGGCATTGAGGGACTCTTTTTCCATATATCTAATATAGGAAAAGGAGAATGCATATGAAAATAAGAAAAATCGTGTATACATTTTTGCTGCTGGCCGTTTTTTGCGCGGGCGGCTGCGCTGCGGAGGAGACGGATTCTGTGGAAATGGAGCTTTCGTCCGCGGAGCCTATGCCGGATGGGGCACAGGGCGCCGGGCAGGAGGAAAGTCCGGGTGAAACAGCGGAGACAGAGAAAGCGGAGGAGAGCTGTTTCGTCTATATCTGCGGCGCCGTAAAGCGCCCCGGCGTATATGAGATGAAGGCGGGGAGCCGCATTTATGAGGCGATCGCGCTTGCGGGCGGCCTGTTAAAGGATGCCGCGTTAAATGGCATTAACCAGGCGGAACAGGTGACGGACGGGCAGATGATAGAGATCCTGACGGAAGAAGAGACGCGGCAGGCAAAAGCCGCCGTTACGCCGCAGGGGGAGCCGCTTGTCAATATCAATACGGCTTCGGCGCAGGAGCTTATGGCATTGAGCGGCATTGGCGAGGCAAAAGCGGCAAATATCATAGCCTACCGGGAAGCGCATGGGAATTTTACTTCGGTGGAGGATATCCTCAGCGTGGACGGGATCGGAGAAGGTGTATATGCAAAGATACAGAATCAGATAACAGTGACACAGTGACGGTATAAGTTGGAGGTTGGCATGGCAAAAAAGGTGCTTGTTGTAGATGATGAAAAATTGATTGTAAAAGGGATCCGTTTCAGCCTGGAACAGGATGGAATGGAAGTGGACTGCGCATATAACGGTGAAGAAGCTTTGGAAAAAGCGACTGCCAACGCTTATGATATGATTCTGCTGGATCTCATGCTGCCCAAAATGGACGGCATGGAAGTGTGCCAGCGGATACGGGAATTTTCTGATGTGCCGATTGTCATGCTGACCGCCAAAGGGGACGACATGGATAAGATTCTGGGGCTTGAGTACGGCGCAGATGATTACATTACAAAACCGTTTAACATATTGGAGGTAAAGGCGCGGATCAAGGCGATCATGCGCCGCATGGGAAAGAAAAAGGCGGTCGAGGAGCGGGCGGACTTTATCGAGGACGGCGACCTGAAGCTGGACTGTGAGAGCCGCAGGCTGTTTATCCAGGGAAAGGAGATCAAGCTGACCGGCAAAGAGTTTGAGCTGCTGGAGCTTTTGGTGAAAAACCCGAATAAGGTGTATGGGCGCGAAAAGCTTTTGAGCCTCGTCTGGGGCGTGGATTATCCGGGCGACGTGCGTACGGTGGACGTGCATGTGAGGCGGATGCGTGAAAAGATTGAGAAAAATCCGAGCGAACCGAAATACGTCCATACGAAGTGGGGCGTCGGCTATTATTACCATGCCTGACCGGAGCCGCTGCCATGAAAAAGAAAAAGAAATTTCTGGAATATTTCAAGAGCCTGAAATTCCGCCTTCTGCTCTCGCTGCTGGCGTTTGGGCTGCTGCCGATGCTCATCATGCAGTTTTTTTTATTAAAGGGGTATGAGAAACGGGCGATCGATGCGCGGACGGTGGATATTTTTTCACAGTCCCGCATTCTTTCTGACCAGATTTCCGCATACGGGTATCTGGAAGATAATACGGTTGACGTGGTCAACAAGCAGTTTGAGCAGATGTCCAATATTTATGACGGCAGGATCCTGATCGTGGACGACAGCTTTAAGATACGCAAAGATACGTACGATATTGACGGCGGGAAGATCATCATTTCGGAGGAAGTGGTGAAATGCATACAGGGCAATGATATTTCAAAATACGATCCGGTGCATGGCTATATTGAAACGGCGGTTCCGATCCGGAAAGCGGTAAGCGGTGAAGTGGCCGGCGTTATGCTTGTGAGCGTTTCGACAGATGTGATCCAGACGCATGCGGCGTATCTGCGCCAGATCGCGCTGATCGTCCTGCTGACGGCCGGCGTCATCAGCGTTATCCTTGCGGTTGTGCTGTCTGACCGGATGGCGCATCCGTTTATCCGCCTGTCGCGCCAGATCGATGAGATACAGGAGGGCTACGGGGAAGACGAGCTGATGATTCACACCTATACGGAGACGGAGCTGATCTGCGAGAGGACAAACGAACTGCTCGGCAGGATGCGGGCGCTTGATGATTCGCGGCAGGAATTTGTTTCCAATGTGTCGCACGAGTTAAAAACGCCGCTGACGTCCATGAAGGTGCTGGCGGACTCGATCAATGACCAGGAAAACGTTCCGGTCGAGCTGTACCGCGAGTTTATGCAGGATATCACAAATGAGATCGACCGCGAGAATAAGATCATTACGGATCTGCTTTCCCTTGTGAAGATGGATAAGTCGGCGGATAACCTGAATATCGCCGCGCTGAATATCAATGACTTATTAGAGCTGATCTTAAAACGCCTGCGCCCGATCGCGGAAAAGCAGCATGTGGAGCTTGTTCTGGAAAGTTTCCGGCCGGTGACGGCGGAGGTGGATGAGGTAAAGCTCACGCTGGCGATCTCAAATCTTGTGGAAAATGCGATTAAATATAATAAAGAAAACGGCTGGGTGCATGTCTCTTTGAATGCCGACCACCAGTTTTTTTATGTGAAGGTGGAGGATAACGGCATCGGGATACCGGAGGAATCGCTCGACCGTATCTTTGAACGGTTTTACCGCGTGGACAAATCCCATTCGCGGGAGATCGGCGGGACGGGGCTGGGGCTTGCGATCACGCGCAACGTCATACTGATGCACCGCGGCGCGATCAAGGCGTTCAGTACGGAAGGCGAGGGGACGATATTCAATGTGCGCATTCCGCTGAATTATATTGGCTGATCAATGATGAAGGGATGGAGTATGGACAGGTGGTGTATTTTGCTGGCGGCAGCCCTGTTTTTGTCGGCGGGCGCGGCCGCCGGATGCGGTGCAAAAGAGAAGGATGAATATGCGTATACGGTCAGTTATGTGGACAGCGAACAGACGCAGACCGTACAGGTGGGCTATGAGCCGCAGAGCGTTACGGTGGACGGGCAGATACGGGAGTTTCTTGAAATGCTCGCGACAGATACGGATACGGTGGAGTATGTAAAGGCGATCCCGGAGGGCGTGAACATCCGCGGGTGGGATCTGGAGGATACCTGTCTGGAGCTGGATTTTAACAGCGCGTACAGCAAGCTGGATTCGATCACTGAGATTCTCTGCCGGCTTGCCATTGTGCGGACGATGACGCAGATCGACGGCGTGGCGAGCGTGCGGTTTACGGTCGCGGGTGAGCCGCTGAAGGATAACAAGGGCAATACGGTGGGCAGGATGACGAACGATTCTTTTGTGGAAAATCCGGGCGAGCAGATCAATTCGTTCCAGAATGCGACGATCGACCTGTATTTTTCAAACGAAGCGGGCGACGGTCTGGTAAAGGAAACGCAGGAAGTTTATTATAACAGTAACATCTCGATGGAAAAGCTGGTGCTGGAGCATCTGATCGCGGGGCCAAAATCCGACGACGCAAAAAAGACGCTTCCGAATGAGACGAAGCTGATCAATGTGGCGGTTGTAGACGGTTCGTGTTACGTAAATCTGGATGAAAATTTCCTGAATCAGGATTACAGTATCCAGGAGCCGATCGTTATTTATTCGATTGTAAATTCACTGGCCTATCTGGATAATATACAGCGCGTGCAGATTTCCATTAACGGGGATACGAGCCGGACGTACCGGGACAGTTTCCCGCTCTCGGAAATGTATGAGCCGGATTTCAGTTATGTGGTCAGCGGGGATACGGCGGCGGTTGTCGTCAATGATGCAGAGGGGGAAACAAAAGCAGGTGATTAGACGTTATCCCTGCCTTGCAGCAGTGTTATTTGCGTTGGGCGTCTGTGCGGCGGCGCTGCCGTTTTGGGCGCGGGTGTGCGTGGGCGCGGCTGTTCTGGCATTTGGCGCCTGTGCGGCAAACGCGGAGAAAAATATACGGCGCGGGTTTTGCTGTATCGCGTTTTGCGTTGTTTTATACGGCGCGGGCGCGGCGCGCGCGGAACAGGCCGGGCAGTTGTGCGGCGTCGCCCTGACGGACGGCGAAAACGTATTGGCGCAGGGCAGGATTATAAAAAAACAAAAAAGAGAAACACAGTTTTCGGGAACTCAATGGACGGTCCATATGACGGACTGTTATCTGAAAGCTTCCGGTGGCGGAGGGCCATGCGGAATGCTGATCGTATATCTGGATGCCGAAGAGCCGGCAGTCGGAAATACCATATCGGTAAAGGGAACCATTCAGAATTTTAATACTGCGCGCAATGACGGGAATTTTAACGAGCGCGCCTATTATCAGAACCAGGGGTATGTGTGCAGGATTTTTGCGCAGACATATGCGGTCTGTAACGCGAAAGAAAATACAATCAGGGAATGGCTGTATAAAATGCAGCAGAGCCTTGCCGGAGTTTATGCAGATGAAATGCCGGAAACCGAGGCGGGCGTTTTGAGCGCGGTACTGCTTGGGGATAAGTCGATGCTGGAAAATGAGACAAAGGAACTGTACCGGCAGAGCGGGATCTCGCATATACTGGCGGTTTCGGGACTTCATGTGTCCATTCTTGGCGCGGCGTTTTTTTGCCTGTTCAGGAAATGCGGCTGTCCTTATCTGCCGGCGTCGCTCGCCTCCATTTGTTTTATCGGATTATTTGGCATGATGACCGGCATGGGCATATCGACTGCGCGCGCCGTCATGATGTTTGCCCTGTATCTGGGCGCGCAGTGCTGCGGACGCGCATACGACAGCGCAAATGCGCTCGCTCTGGCGGCGGTCTGTCTGCTGGCTTATCAGCCGGGGTTTTTATTCCTCGCGGGTTTCCAGTTTTCTTTTGCGGCGGTGGCGGGCGTTTTGTTTGGAAAGGAGCTGTGCCGCGTTTTTCAGGTCAGGCTGCGGATTTGCGAGACAGTTTTCATCAGCTTTGGCATTCAGCTTTTTACGCTGCCGCTGACGGCATGGTATTATTTTGAGCTGCCAGTGTACGCGATGCTTTTAAATTTCCTTGTGCTGCCGTTTATGGAAGCGGTGTTGATTGCCGGGCTTGCGGGCGGCCTGTGCGGCGTTTGGGGCATGGGATGCCTGGGCGCGGCATACGGGAACGGCGCAGACGTCCTGCTTCATGCGTTCGGGCGTTTTCTGGCGCAGCTCTCGCGCCTGGCCCTGCATTTTGACGCCTTGTTGTTACAGTATTTTTCAAAGGCAGGGAAATTTTTCCTCGGGCTTCCGCATGCCCTGTATGTGCGCGGACAGCCGGAGCCGGCGCAGATGGCGGCGTATTATGCCCTGCTTGGGCTGTGCATTGCGCTTGCGCTGCGGAAGGAAAAGCGATATCAGCGCCATGTGCCGCAGGAGAAGGGCGAACAGGAAGCGGCGGAGAAAACATACAGGAAATGGCGGAAAACAGTATGGACGGCGGGCGCGCTGCTCCCGCTTGCCATCCTGCTGTGGAAGCCGCCGCAGGATACGGGCATTGACGTCCTCGACGTCGGCCAGGGGGACGGCATTTATATCCATACGTCGGATGGCGCAGATGTATTGATAGACGGCGGCAGTACCGATGTGCGCGGCGTCGGCGCGTACCGGATCCTTCCGTTTTTAAAGGCAAACGGCGTGTCCGGCGTTGATTACTGGTTTTTATCGCATCTGGACGCCGACCATATCAGCGGGTTTGAGGAGATGATCGAAAGCGGGTATCCGGTCGGCGCGGTGGTCTTATCGGCGCGCGTATTGCGGGACGAGGCGTGGGAACGGCTGGTCTTGCGGATACAGGAAAAAGGCATTCCGGTAAAGTATATGGAAGACGGGGATATGCTGCGGGGCGCGCATTCCTGCTTTACGGCGCTTGTCTTAACGGAGGCGGAGCTTGCAGATGACCGGAACGCCAGGAGCCTTGTCCTGCGGTATGAAGACGGCGGAATGCGCGGGCTGTTTGTCGGGGACATTTCGGAAAAAGAGGAGGCGGCGCTTGCCGGACGGTATGATCTTTCGGATATGACGTTTTATAAGGCGGCGCATCATGGCTCGCAGTATTCCAATTCGGAAGCGTTTCTGCAGGAAATGCGCCCGAAAATAACCGTCGTTTCGTGCGCGCTTGAAAATGATTACGGGCATCCGTCCAGGGATGCCATAGCGCGTATGGAGCGTTACAGCGGCGCCATCTGCTATACGATGGCTGCGGGGCAGGTTTCGCTGCGGCCGGACGGGCGCTATAAAATGACGATCCGCTGCCGGAATTCGTCCGGCATGGCCTTTCCGCCTTTCTGCGCGGCAAGCCCGCGGTAAATGGCGTCAGCGAACAGGTGCTTTTGGAAGAATGCGGTTTCTTCTTTTCCGGAAAGGATTTTTTTTGCGTCCGCGGCGCGGGCCAGAAGCGGTATGGAGGCGTGTTTTTTGATATAAGACAACAGCCAGGCGGATTCTTTCCGGAAGCCAAGCGCTCTTGCGTACGGGACATGGGAATGGCCGCGCCAGTACGCAGAGGTTTCTTTTCGGATATCCAGCAGGATGTGCAGCAGGATGCGGCTGACGCGTGTATAGGTGACGTCTTTGGTCTTCAGCAGGCTGCAAAATTCCGGAAAACCGGTATATTCATGCAGATTCCGGCATATTTTATTGGAAAAGCCCTCTGTGCAGTCCGCGTAGCCCGCAAATCCTTCGGCGGCGTTTTGCAGCAGGCGGTAAAGCAGCATCTGCGAACAGTCTTCTTCATATAAAAAAGGGTAATCTGACTGATAGGACAATAATGTCCGGAATGCGCTGCGCGGCATCGCGTTTGCGGGAAACGCGGTATCATTGGCGGGCAGAGGCGTGGTTTCATGCAGATAGCCGCGGATTGCGGAAGCGGAGGCGAACGGCGATGCGGTTTCGGCCGAATGGTAATCCGCCCCTTTGCGCAAAACGGGATGTGTCAGGAGCGGCGCGCCGGTATTTCGGATCGCCTTTTGGTATTCGAGCGCGAGGAGATTGTTCGGGCTGCGCAAAAGCTCTTTTGCGGCCGCGGCGTCCTGTTCCGGCAGCAGGGAGAGCGCCGCGCGCGCTCTGGCGGCGGCGTAGTTTGCGCCTTCTTTTAAGAAGCATTTGAGCAGGGTATCGTAAGCGGGCTGGCGCTGTATCCGGCAAATGTCCAAAAACAGCGCACAATCCGGCGTCTCACACCCATAGCACAGGGTTCGGACGCAGCCGAGCTGTTTTAATAAGGAAACGCCTGCCTCCGCGAAATACTCCGCGCTTGCCGCCGCCCATAGCGGGGGCAGCTCCAGTACGAGGTCTGCGCCGCCCAAAAGAGCCATTTTTGCGCGCGCAAATTTGTCCAGCAGGGCAGGCGCGCCGCGCTGGACGAAGTTTCCGCTCATAACGACAATAAGGGCGTCGGCGTCCGTCTCTGCTCGGGCGCGGGAGAGCTGATACGCGTGTCCGTTGTGGAAGGGGTTATATTCCGCGATGATTCCGGTGATGTTCATAAAAATGTCCTTTCAGGGAAGAAAACTGCACAAATTATTATGGTAAAATTCATAAAAATATAAAATTTTAAGAAAAATATATATCAATTATTTACAATAAAATAAGAATATTGTAAAATGGATTTGTATAAAGATAACAGCATTGCCAATAATTGTCAAGCAAAGATTGCGCAGGGACGTTAAGGCGCGCCTGAAAAGGACAATATGGGGTAAAAACTGAAATTACAGGAGTAAAGGAGAAGAAAATGGGTAAAGAAATGATTGCAATGCTTCTTGCCGGCGGACAGGGCTCGCGTCTGTATGCGCTGACCCAGAAACTGGCAAAACCTGCAGTTCCGTTTGGCGGAAAATACCGTATCATCGACTTTCCGCTGTCAAACTGCGTCAACTCAGGGATTGATACCGTAGGTATCCTGACACAGTATCAGCCGCTGGTGTTAAACGAGTACATCGGAAACGGCCAGCCATGGGATCTTGACCGCCTCTATGGCGGCGTACACGTATTGCCGCCGTATCAGCAGGCTTCCGGCTCGGACTGGTATAAGGGGACGGCGAACGCGATATACCAGAATATTTCATTTATTGACCGCTATGATCCGAAATATGTCATTATCCTTTCCGGCGACCAGATCTGCAAGCAGGATTACAGTGATTTCCTGCGGTTCCACAAAGAGAAGAACGCGGAATTCAGCGTGGCCGTTATGGAAGTGCCATGGGAGGAAGCGCCGCGCTTTGGCCTGATGGTGACGGATGATACGGATAAGATCACAGAATTCCAGGAAAAGCCAAAGAACCCGAAGTCCAATCTGGCGTCGATGGGCATTTATATTTTCAACTGGGATATCCTGAAAAAATATCTGGTCGAAGACGAGGCGGATCCGGAATCCGAGAATGACTTTGGAAATAATATTATCCCGAACCTGTTAAAGGACGGGCGCAATATGTACGCTTATCATTTCAACGGATACTGGAAAGACGTCGGGACGATCTCTTCTTTATGGGAAGCGAATATGGAAGCGCTTGATCCGGAACACAGCGGCATCAATCTGTTTGATGAAAAATGGAAGATTTACAGCCGCAACAGCGGTATGACCGGGCACAAGATCAACGCGGGCGCGGTTGTGGAAAATTCCATGATCACAGACGGCTGCAAGGTATCCGGAAAAGTAAAGCACTCGATCCTGTTTGCGGGCGTAAAGGTAGAAGAGGGCGCGGAGATTGAAGACGCTGTTATCATGGGCGGCACGATCGTCAAATCAGGCGCTGTCGTAAAGCACTGTATCGTAGCGGAAAACGTAGTCATAGGGGAAAATGCCGTTGTGGGCGCAATGCCTTCGGGAGAGGAGTCCGGCGTTGCAACGGTCGGGCCTGGCGTGTACATCGGCGACAATGCCAAGATCGGGCCGAATGCGATGGTAAACGATAATGTAAAGGATGGTGAAGAACAATGTTAGGCACAAACGCAAACGCACTGGGTATTATCTTTCCCAACAACTACGACGGCCTTATACCGGAACTGACCAATGAGCGCCTGATGGCGTCTGTCCCGTTTGGAAGCCGTTACCGCATGATCGACTTTGTGCTTTCAAGCATGGTAAACTGCGGCATTGACAATATTACGGTTCTGGTTCGTGAGAATTATTTTTCGCTGCTCGACCATTTGGGCGCGGGGCGTGAATGGGATCTGACGCGCAAAAACGGCGGCCTGAATATCTTCCCGCCGTTCGCACAGAAAAACCAGGGCATTTATGGCGGCCGCATCGGCATGATCGACAGTATCCTCGGCTTCCTGAAATCGCAGAAGGAAAAATATGTGGTCATGTCGGACACAAACCTTGCATTGAATTTTGATTTTGAGGATATTCTGGCGGAACATATCAAAAACGGGGCGGACGTTACGATCGCATATACGAAGGAAGAGCTGCCGGAGAGCGTAATGAAGACAGACGACCTGAAAAAAGCGATGTATTATACGCTTGATTTAGATGGAAATGCCGTAAAGAAGATCAATATCAACCCGCAGGATAAAGGCGTCCAGAATTTCTCGATGAACATCTATGTCATTGAGCGCGAGCTGCTGATCGAACTGATCAACCGCGCGTTTATCGCGGGCGGCGTTTACTTTGAGCGCGATATCCTGGGCGCGCAGGTGGACACATTAAAGATCTGCGGCTATGAATATACGGATTACGTGGCGCGCATCAGCAGCCTGAAGAGTTACTTTGATGAAAATATGCGTCTTTTGGAGGATGAAAATCTGGAGGCGCTGTTTGATAAAAGCCCGATCTATACCAAGATTCGTGACGACAACCCGACGCGGTATGTCAACGGCGCGTCTGCAAAGAATGTCATGGTCGCTGACGGCTGCGTGATCGAGGGCGAGATCGAAAACTGCATCCTGTTCAGGGGCGTCAAGGTCGGCAAGGGCGCGAAGGTGAAGAACGCGATCCTCATGCAGGATACGGTGATCGAGGACGGCGTAGACGCTGAATACATTATTACGGACAAGAAAGTCCATATTACCGCAGATAAAGAACTGAAAGGAACGGACAGCTTCCCGGTATTTATCGCAAAGAGGCAGGTTGTATAACGGTTTCTGATTTTATTTTATGCGGTTATAAAGAGGGCTGCTGCATTAGGAAGAAGGAAAGATTCCTGTATGCGGCAGCTCTTTTCTTGTAGAATTGAGCAAAGAGAGGCGTTTTTTATGTGTACGGCAGTCACTTATAAAACAAAAGACCATTATTTCGGGCGCAGCCTGGACTATGAATTTTCTTATCAGGAGAGCGTGACGGTGACGCCGCGCAACGTGCCGTTCCACTTCCGGAATGAAAAGACAATGGAACGGCATTACGCCATGATCGGGACGGCGTTTGTCGCAGATGGTTATCCGCTTTATTATGACGCCATTAATGAAAAAGGGCTCGGCATGGCGGGGCTGAATTTTCCGGATTATGCGGATTATAAGTTGATGGACGCGGAAAAGGATAATATAGCGCCGTTTGAATTTATCCCCTGGATACTGGGGCAGTGCGCGGACGCCGCGGAGGCGGAAAAACTGCTGGCGGATGTCAATCTGGTCGCGACGCCGTTCAGCCGGGAGCTGCCGCTCTCGCCGCTGCACTGGATCATTGCGGATAAAGAGCGCGCGGTTACGGTGGAATCGGTAAAGGACGGGCTGAAAGTATATGATAACCCGGTCGGGCTTTTGACCAATAATCCGCCGTTTGATATGCAGATGTTCAACCTGAATAATTATATGAGCCTTTCGGCTGATGCGCCGCAGAACCATTTTTGCAAAAAGCTGGATCTGCAGGTTTACAGCCGCGGAATGGGCGCAATGGGACTGCCGGGCGATCTGTCGTCGCAGTCGCGGTTTGTGAAAGCGGCTTTTACAAAGCTCAATTCTGTCTCCGGGGATTCGGAGGCGGAAAGCGTCAGCCAGTTTTTCCATATCCTCGGCTCGGTGGCGCAGCAGCGGGGCTGCGTCTGCCTGGGAGAAGGGCAGTATGAGGTGACGATCTATACGTCCTGCTGCAATATGGATAAGGGGATCTATTATTATATTACGTACGATAACAGCCAGATCACAGGCGTGGATATGCATAAAGAAAACCTGGATGGGAGACGTCTGGTCAGTTACCCGCTGTTGAAAGAGCAGCAGATCCGGATGCAGAACTGATTTTTCCGGTTGAAAACCGGATGGGGAAGTGGTATGCTGAAAATGGAACTGGCAGTATGGCATACAAATTAGAAGGGAAGGATTCGTATATGGAAGAGAATTTATTTGCAAAAACAGGCGGAGAGCCGACAGACCGGCTGATTCTGACAAAGAGGCTGGGCGTCGGGATTATCTGCGCGGCGGATGAGAAGGGGACGATTTCGCCGGAAGCGGAAGAACAGACGTTGGAAACCATGACGATGCAGAACGAAGCGGCGCTGGACATCTGTAAAAAATACGAAGTGCATGCGGTTGCGGACGTTATGGAGAGCGGTTTTCTCGGGCACGTGCATGAGATGATGGACGGACAGACGTCCTGCCGGATTTTTTCGGATCAGATGCCGGTCATCGAGGAAGCGCTGGATGACGCGCAGGCGGGCACGTATACGCGGCAGGCGGAGATCAACCGCGAGCAGATCAGGCCGTTTGTCTCTTTTGAGCGCGTGGGCTCTGATATGGAGGAAGTGTTGTTTGACCCGCAGCTTTGGGGCGGAATGCTCATTGCGGTAAAGGATAACCAGACGGGGGAGCTGCTTGGCGACCTGCAGCGCGCCGGATATCCCGCCGAAGTGGTAGGTGAGATCATTCCGAGAGAGAATACGGAAATTTATGTGCAGGGATAGGGAATCGCTTCATGATTGATTATATGGACTGCCATGCGGATACGCTGACGGAAATTCCGGAAGGGGAGAGCCTCTGGGAAAATCACTGCAACCTTGACCTGCGGCGGGTAAATGCTTTTGCGGGGAAATACACACAGATTTTTGCGATATGGAAAGACCGGCGGGAGATGGCGGATGGAAATGTGGAGACGCAATTTTGGAAGCTGTATGAACGCGCTGTCTTTCTGCTGCGGGAGCAGGAAGAACGGCTCCTGTGGTGCCAGAGCGCAAAAGATGCGGCGAGGGCGCACGCGCAGGGAAAGGCGGCCGCGTTTTTATCCATTGAGGACATTTCCATCATGGGAAATATGGCGGAGCGGGCGGGTGAACTTGGGTTCCGTTTCGCCATGCTCTGCTGGAATTATGAAAACGCATATGCGTGTGGCGCGTCCGCCTGCCAGAAAAAGGGGCTGACGGCGGAGGGGAAACGCCTTGCCGGACAGCTTCTCCGGCAGGGGCTTGTGCTTGACATTTCCCATCTGTCCGATTCCGGCGTGGAGGATATCCTGCTTCTGACCGACCGGCCGGTCATCGCTTCGCATTCCAATGTCCGGGAGGTATGGAACCACCCGAGGAACCTGCAAAGAGGGCAGATACAGGAACTGGTCCGCCGCCGCGGGCTTTTGGGAATGAATTTTTATGCGCCGTTTGTCGGCGGGGAACGTGCGTCGGCAGAGGATTTTGCGCGCCATCTGGATTATGCGCTTGCGCTCGGGGCGGAAGACGCGGTTGCGCTTGGCGGCGATTTTGACGGCTGCGGAAATCATTTTATGGAGGGCATTGAAGACGCGGCGTCGGTTTTATGGCTGTGGAAAACGCTCCGGTTACATGGCTTTGACGAGAAGCTGTTACAAAAACTGTTTTTTGGAAACGCAAACCGTTTTATCATGGAACAGGAAGCGTGGGAGAAATAGAAAACGAAGACAGGCGGCTGTTTTGGAAGTATGGATCTTCTGAAACAGCCGCCTTTTTATGAATGCTTCTTCTTTTTTTAGTGCTTTTATTGCGGCAGAACCAGCCCGTTTAACATGGCTTCTGTCTGCGTGGTTAAAAAGGCAGTCGTGCTGTCTGTTTCGTTGATGCCGATCGCTTCGATCAGGTAATTGTCAACGGACAGCACATAAAGTACGCAGTTCCCTTCCATCGGCTGGCCGTTCTCCGTCGCTTTGAGATGGAGGCGAATCTGGAGGCACATTCCATGCGCGCTCTTAAAATCCGAGGTTTTCATGCCGGATATGGATACATTCTGGATACCGGCGTTTTCAAGGGTGGCGGAAAGCAGCTCTTCGTTGAACATTTGCGCAAACGTGGTTTTCATGGCATTATAGTCGAGCGCTTCGGTTCCCGTTGGGACGCACATAAAAAGAGCCATCTTTTTCGGGTTTTCCGCGTCATCCGCCGCTGCAAACACAGTCATGGCGTCCGTACTGTCTGACTGGGTAATCCAGCCTGACGGATACGGGAACTGGAAGCCGTCTACGGTTTCTGTTTTGTAAGTAACCTTTGCAGACGCTTTTTTCACCGTAACCGCGCATTTGTATTTTTTCTTGCTGCAGGTCGCTGTGATCGTCGCCTTGCCCGCAGATTTTGCTTTTACCAGGCCTTTTTGGCTTACGGTGGCGACGGATTTTTTGCTGGACGTCCATTTTATGCTCTTTTTGGTTCCGGTGAGCTTTAGCTGAAGAGTTTTGCCGATGGCCAGCGTTTTCTTTGTCACGTTCAGTTTGATCTTTGCAGCCGCCTGTGCCGTCGTGACAGGGGCGATGGCAGGCGCGCCTGCGGATGCAGACAGCGTCAGCGCGAGCGCAAATGCTGTGATGGCTTTTAAGTTTTTGCGTTTCATAAAACAGTTCCTCCTTAAAAATAATTTGAGCGGTCTCGGAAACTCTTTGAAGCCCATATTTCCGCTCTTTTTGATTTCTCTTTTTTATCTTTTCCTCCATA
>CANQQG010000044.1 GCA_947625875.1 uncultured Lachnospiraceae bacterium | reverse complement strand
TATGGAGGAAAAGATAAAAAAGAGAAATCAAAAAGAGCGGAAATATGGGCTTCAAAGAGTTTCCGAGACCGCTCAAAATGAGAAATGGAGGTTGGATTATATGACTTTGCAGATGAATTATCAGGAAAAATATGAGCAGGGATATGACGAGGGAGATAGGAAAAGAGCCATTTCCGTAGCGATGAGAATGATAAAATCGAATAAACTGTCCCCGGAGGACATTGCGATGTATTCTGGACTTACGTTGGAGCAAGTGCTTGAATTGGAAAAGGAACTGCAATCGGTATGATTGTTGTTGCTTAAACCCATTGAATTTTCAGCACTTCTATTTTGCTTCTAAAATTTTTAAAAGTTTCAAGATAATAGAAATAATATGCAAAATAAACAGATTAAAATTGTCGATATTTGCCGTTGATCTATCAGAGATTGATGCGCTGTTTTGATTCTGCAATTATATTTGCGAGCCAAATAAGAACGCTTTTGGGATATAAAGTTAAGGCTTTTTGATAAGTGTCATTGGTTTTAATTACATACAGGAGAAATGAAAAATGGTTGAACCGTCAAAAAGGGACTGGAAATTATACAGAGAAAAAATCTGCGGATGGCAGGAACATTATATGGAAAGGCTGGTAAAGGAATATGCGGATTATCTGCGCAGTGATTTACCGGCGTCCACGAAATTCTGGGAGATGGAAAAACGGATCAGGCGGGATAAAAAAACGCCGGGCGTCTGCATTGAGCTGAAAAAATCTGATATGTTTTGGGACATTGCGGAGCTGGTTCATGACGGCGTGATCACGATGGATGACCTGGAAGAATTCAGCGATGATGTGAGGGACGCCGTAGCCCTGATCTTAAGAAGGTAAAAATACAGGAAAAAGCATGAGATCGTCTGTCCGTACGGTTTCATGTTTTTTTATTGTCTGCTTGACAAATAATATTATATAATATATAGTATTAAACACAAGATAATATTTAACAAAAAATATCATTATGCTTTATACATGCAGATCCATGGCAGGGAGGGATGAAATGACATTTAATACAGGCGCAGCGTTATTGGACGCGATCGTGCTGGCGGTGGTATCCAAAGAGGAAGCGGGCACTTACGGGTACAAGATCACGCAGGATGTGCGCCGGGCGATCGACATCTCAGAATCAACGCTCTATCCGGTGCTGCGCAGGCTGCAGAAGGACGACTGCCTGCAGGTGTATGATATGGAGTGCGGCGGGCGCAACCGCAGGTATTATAAGATCACGCAGGCGGGGGAAGCGCAGCTGCGGTTGTACAGCGATGAGTGGAAACGGTATTCGCAAAAAATCAGCGCATTGTTTGCGGGGGAGGAGTTGGCATGAACAAAGAGGAATTTTTGCTTCGGCTGGAGCGGCTGTTATACGATATCCCGCGGGAAGAACGGGAAGAGGCACTGGAATATTACCGCAATTATTTTGCGGATGCGGGAGAGGAAAATGAAGCCGCCGTACTGGCGGAGCTTGGCTCGCCGGAAAAAGCGGCGGCGGGCATTCGGGAAGGGCTTGCCGCGCCGGAGGGCGGCAGTCTGGAACATCCGCCCGTATTTTCCGGAAAGGCAAAGGAAAGTTCCGGAACCGGCAGGAACTGGCGGTCTGCGTTTCGGGATATGGATAAGCAGTCGCGGATGATTTTGCTCATAATTACAGCGATACTTGCATTTCCGATTTGGAGCGGCGCGGCGGCAGGGCTTTTGGGACTTCTGGCAGGCGCCGTATGCCTTATCCTTGGCATTGTGCTTGCGCTTGGCGTTCTGTCCGTCGGCGGTGCGGTCGGCGGGCTCGCATGTGCGGCGGTCGGCATATACGTTTGCACAAGAGCATTGCCTTACGGCCTTTTGCTGTTGGGCGTCGGGCTGCTGCTTCTCGCAGTGGGCTGTATCAGCGTTGTTTTGTTGCTGCTTTTATGCAGTAAGACATTTCCATGGCTCGTGGGCGCGGCGTCGGATCTGCTGCGCCGGTTATGGAAATGGGGAAGGAGCCTGGCATGAACAAGTTGATAAAGGTTATCTTATGCATAGCGGCTGCCTGCACAGGGGCGGGCTGCGCGGCGGTCATTGTAGGGCTTGCGCTCGGCGGGACGCTGGAAGGGCTGGATGGCAGCGGATGGATTGTCGGCGATGCGACGGCCACAGGCGGGACGGCGGAACAGGTGGAAATCTCTGTCGATGATACGGTCGCGGAGGCGGGCAGCGGCGAAACAGTGGAGACGGCGGAAGCCGACGGTATGCAGCTGGTTGATTTTGTCGTTGATGCAGATGCGGCAGACGCCATAACGCTCCATATTTATCGTGGGGAACTGAAAATAAAAAAGGGCGAAGCGGGAAAGATACGGGCGTATGCAAAAGGAAACGCCGAAGGCATTATGGTTTCGTGCGCAGGCGGGCTTTTGCAGGTTCTGGATGAGCGGACAGGGGACGCGCGGCGAAAAGACGTTTCCATTGTTCTGGAGATCCCAAAGAAAAAGCGGCTCGCCTCTGCGGAGATAAAAGTGGACGCGGGCGTTGTGGAGATTGCGGATAAGTTTACGGCGGATACGCTGGCGATTGTCTCTGACGCGGCGGAGCTTACGGCGGAAAAACTGGATGCGGAAAACTTTGCGTGTACGGTCAATACGGGCGTGATTGAGATTGAGGACAGCAAATTCGGCAATGTGAAGCTGGACTGTAAGACCGGTACGGCGGACGTCGCCGCAAAGATCACCGGGGACGCGGATATCTCATGCAGCGTCGGCTCGGTGGATGTGGAGCTGGAAAACGATGCGGACGATATTGATTACGAACTCTCCTGCGGCGTTGGCGCGATTGAGATCGGAGAGGAAGAGTATACCGCCATTTCCGGCACAAGACGTCTGGAACGCGGCGGGACGCGCACATTTACGTTAAACTGCGGCCTGGGATCGATTGCCGTAGATTTTGATGACTGATGAGGAGGAAAAACGATGAGACGGTTGGTAAAATCACAGACAAACAGGCTGATCAGCGGCGTATGCGGAGGGCTGGGCGAGTATTTCCAGGTGGACGCGACGCTGATCCGCCTGTTATGGGCGCTGTTCTGCCTGATGGGCGGCAGCGGCGTGGTGGCGTATATCGTGGCGGCGATCATTATGCCGAATGAATAAAGAAAAAGATAAAAAAGAAAAAGAAAAGGAGTCATGCAGTATGAAAAAAAGAATGAAATTCTATGTAGTTTTTATGGCTGTTTTGTTAAGCGTTATGGCGCTGCCGGAAAGCATTGGAGCGTCTGTGCGCGTGACGGCGTCTGCAAAAATGTCCGGCACAGGAGGCGCGGTAAAAGTACGTAAGGCGGTTTATGACATTGATGACGGGCAGCCGCAGATTGAGATTGATTTTGCCCAGCGGGTTTCGTGGAAAGCGGGGGCGGCGGTGAAGTCTGTAAAGGATAATAAAGGCGTCCAATATAAGGCGGTTTTGCTTGACCGGGACGATGATGAATGTGAGATTTCGATTCCGAAATTAAAGGCCGGGCGCACGTATGCCATCAAAATATCAGGCGTCAAGAAAGCGGGCGCGGGCAGCTACCGTACGATGGCGGTCACTGTAAAAATCCCTGCGGCATCGCGTCCGCTGAAGGTAAAACATGTATCGGCGGATATGGACGACGGTGAATACGAAGTGGAATTTGAGTTTAACAAAGCGGTGCAGCATAAGAATGCGTACATTATCATCAGTGACGCGTCGGGAAAGACATATTCTTCAAAAAATTTCTATATTGACTGGGAAGGAGACGAATGCACCTTGTATCTTTCTGAAAGCCTGAAATATGGAACAAAATACAGTTATAAGATTGTGAATGTAAAGGCGGCGGGGACATCTGGCTATACCGTTTTAAAAGGAAATTTTATTGCCGGGAAATGATAAAGAAATGTACACTTGAAAACAGGAGGAATCTATGTCGATCGATCAGAGCAGGATCAGGAATTTTTGTATTGTAGCCCATATTGACCATGGGAAGTCTACGCTTGCTGACCGCATTATCGAAAAAACAGGGCTTTTGACAGAGCGTGAAATGCAGGCGCAGGTGCTTGACAATATGGATCTGGAGCGCGAGCGCGGCATCACGATAAAGTCGCAGGCGGTTCGGACCGTTTATGAAGCAAAAGACGGGAAGGAATATATTTTTAATTTGATTGATACGCCGGGGCACGTAGATTTTACGTATGAAGTGTCCCGCAGCCTGGCCGCCTGCGACGGGGCGGTTCTGGTAGTTGACGCGGCGCAGGGGATCGAAGCGCAGACACTGGCGAATGTGTATCTGGCGCTTGACCATGACCTCGAAGTATTTCCGGTGATCAATAAAATTGATCTGCCGAGCGCGGATCCGGACCGCGTCAAAGAGGAGATCGAGGATGTGATCGGTCTGGATGCGGAAGACGCGCCGCTGATCTCGGCAAAGACCGGGTTAAATATTGACCAGGTGCTGGAAGCGATCGTTGAGAAAATACCTGCGCCTGGGGGAGATGCGTCTGCGCCGCTGCAGGCGCTGATCTTTGACTCAAAATACGATTCTTATAAAGGCGTGATCGTCTTTTGCCGCATTATGGAAGGGACGGTAAAAGCGGGCACAAAGATCCGCATGATGGCGACGCAGGCGGAGGCGGAAGTGGTGGAGGTCGGTTATTTCGGCGCAGGCCAGTTCCTGCCATGCGGGGAGCTGAGCGCGGGCATGGTCGGTTATTTTACGGCGAGCCTGAAAAATGTAAAAGATACGCGCGTCGGCGATACCGTAACAGAGGCGGGCCGCCCCTGCGCGCAGCCGCTGCCGGGCTATAAAAAAGTAAACCCGATGGTATACTGCGGGCTGTATCCGGCGGACAGCGCAAAATATCCGGATCTGCGTGACGCATTGGAAAAACTGCAGTTAAATGACGCGTCGCTCCAGTTTGAAGCGGAGACTTCCGTTGCGCTTGGTTTCGGGTTCCGCTGCGGATTTCTGGGGCTGCTGCATCTGGAGATCATTCAGGAGCGGCTGGAGCGGGAATTTCATTTGGATCTGGTCACGACGGCGCCGGGCGTTGTCTACCGCGTGCATAAGACGGACGGGACGATGCTGGAGCTCACGAACCCTTCCAACCTGCCGGATCCCTCGGAGATCGATTATATGGAAGAACCCGTCGTAAGCGCGGAGATCATGGTTTCAAGCGAGTTTATCGGGCCGATCATGGATCTGTGCCAGGAGCGGCGCGGCGTGTATATCAGCATGGAATATATAGAGGAGACAAGGGCGGCGCTGAAATACGATATCCCGTTAAATGAGATCATATATGATTTTTTTGACGCGTTAAAATCGCGTTCCAGAGGGTATGCTTCCTTTGATTATGAGCTGAAAGGATATATGAAATCCGACCTCGTAAAGCTGGATATCCTGATCAATAAAGAAGCGGTGGACGCGCTCTCCTTTATTGTCTTTGCAGGGACGGCATATGAGCGCGGCAGGAAAATGTGTGAAAAATTAAAAGAGGAGATCCCGCGGCATTTATTTGAGATCCCGATTCAGGCGGCGGTCGGAAACCGGATCATCGCGAGGGAAACGGTGCGCGCCCTGCGAAAGGACGTGCTGGCAAAATGTTACGGCGGCGACATTACCCGGAAAAAGAAGCTCCTCGAAAAACAAAAAGAGGGCAAAAAACGTATGCGGCAGGTCGGCAGCGTAGAGATCCCGCAGGAGGCGTTTATGAGCGTGCTGAAACTGGATGAAAATTAACGGGAAACAGGGACAGGCTATGAAAGAACTGGAATTGTACGTGCATATCCCTTTCTGCGCCGGGAAATGCCTGTATTGTGATTTTTTGTCGGCGCCGCAGCCGGAGGAGGTTATCGGGCGTTATCTGCGCCAGCTCCATGCGGAACTGGCCGCCTGCGGGAACGCATGCCGGATGTATGAGGTTTCGTCCGTTTTTGTCGGGGGCGGGACGCCATCCCTGCTTGCCGGACGTCAAATCGAAGCTTTGCTGGAAACGGCGCGGCTGCATTTTACGGTGCGCGCGGACGCGGAGATCACCATGGAGTGCAATCCCGGCACACTGACGCGTGAAAAAATAAAGTCCTGTAAGCGCGCGGGGATCAACCGCCTGAGTATCGGCCTGCAGTCGGCGGACGATGCGGAATTGCGGCTGCTTGGCAGGATCCATACGTTCGGGCAGTTTCTGGAGACGTATGGCCTTGTGCGGGAAATGGGGTTTAAAAATGTAAATATAGATATTATGTCCGCGCTGCCGGGGCAGACAACAGAGGCTTATGAAAAAACGCTGCGGCAGGTTTTGGCGGCAGAGCCGGAGCATATTTCCGCTTACAGCCTTATGATCGAGGAGGGGACGCCTTTTTACGGGCGTTACCATGCAGCGGACGAGCGGCGGGAGAAAGGGCTGGAACAGACGCTGCTGCCTTCGGAAGAGGAAGAACGCCGTATGTATGGAAGGACGGCGGAGCTTCTTGGGGCGGCGGGGTATGCGCGGTATGAGATTTCAAATTATGCAAAGGAAGGGTATGCGTGCCGCCATAACATCGGTTACTGGACGCGGAAAGATTATCTCGGCGTCGGGCTTGGCGCGGCTTCGCTTGTTGGGAATGCAAGGTTCCGCAATCCGTCCGGCCTGCAGGCGTATTTACAGATCGGGTTTGGCAGATCTGACGGAGAGCCGCTGGAAAACAGATGGCATGAGGATACGGAATATTTATCCGTACAGAGCCGGATGGAGGAATTTATGTTTCTGGGGCTGCGCATGACGCGCGGCGTAAGCGCGGCTGATTTTGCCGGGCAGTTTGGCGCGCCATTGGAGCGGGTATATGGAAATGCGCTGCAAAAGCTGACGCGGCAGGGGCTTTTGGCGCAGACGGAGGGCGGATACAGGCTGACGGAAGAGGGGATCGCGGTGAGCAATTATGCGCTGGCGGAATTTTTATTGCCTGACGAGTGAAAATTTTCTTGCAGAGAATGGGAAATAGAAGTACAATAACAATATACTTGACGATAAAGGCGGAAAACAGTGCAGATTATAGATCAGGAGGTTATTTATGAAGTGCAGGCGGCTTAGTCTGGAAGCAGACATACAAAAATACGAAGTGGGAAAAGAGATGGAAGACGGCTTTGAACTTTGGACGGATATTGTGACAAAGGGCTGGATCGTGACGGATTTTCTTGTGAAAGTGACGCGTGAGGACGGCATGATCGTGTGCCCGTACATAAAAAACCGCAGGGGTTATACGTTTATTGGCGAGGGCGATTATATTGTTGTGGATTCGGATGGCACCAAGCACGTGTGCGGAGCGGATAAGATCTGGAACCGTTATGAAAAAGCAGAAGATGAGGAGCCATAAAACAGAGGCGGCGGAAAATCAAATTTTATGAGATCAGAAAGGGAGCGAGTATGGAAAAACAAAAGTATACGGGAACAATGGAGACGGAGCCGCAGGCGTATGAACTGGAGCACCGCAGCCTTTCAAGGCGCGCGGCGGCAGAAGGCATGGTTCTCCTGAAAAACGAAGACAACATTCTGCCGTTGGAAGCGGGCAGCAAAGTTGCGCTGTTCGGCGCGGGCGCGGTAAAAACGATCAAAGGCGGTACGGGATCGGGCGATGTGAACGAGCGCGACAGCGTTTCGATTTATGACGGCATGGCGCAGGCGGGGTATGAGATTACGAATAAAGGCTGGCTGGAGGCGTACGCGGATTATTATGACCAGGCGCGGATTGCGTGGAGGGAAGAGGTCTACCGCAAAAATCCCGATAAAGATCCGTTTAAGTTTTTTGACGCTTATGCGTCTACGCCGTTTTATCTGCCGACAGGCCCGCAGGCGGAAGATTCGGAAGCGGATACCGCGGTCTATATCATCAGCCGCATTGCAGGCGAGGGGAAAGACCGGCATAATAAAGCCGGTGATTATTTCCTGACCGATGAGGAACATAAGATGCTGCAGGACATCTGCGGATATTATAAAAATGTCATCGTGGCGGTGAACGCGGGCGGCGTTGTCGACCTTTCTTTTATGGAAGAGTTTCCGAATATTAAGGCGCTGCTTACGATCGTCCAGCCGGGCATGGAGGGCGGAAACGCATTTGCCGATATAATCAGCGGCAAAGTTACGCCGGGCGGCAAACTGACGGATACATGGGCGTTCCGTTATGAAGATTATCCAAATGCGGACACGTTTTCCCATAATAACGGGAATGTGCAGGAGGAATACTATACAGAGGGGATCTATGTCGGATACCGTTATTTTGACGCGTTTGGCGTTCCGGCGCGCTACGGCTTTGGCTACGGGCTCTCCTATACGGATTTTACCGTTGAGACAATCGGGACGGCTGTGAAAAGGACGGACGGCGCGGCGGTATCTGTTACCGTAAAAGTGACCAATGCCGGAAAGGCATATGCGGGAAAAGAAGTCGTACAGGCATATGTATCCATGCCGGAAGGGAAACTGGAAAAAGAATACCGCAGACTCTGCGCATTTGCAAAGACAAAAGAGCTTGCGCCGGGCGAGAGCCAGACGCTCACGCTTGAGATTCCAATAGACCGGATGGCTTCTTATGATCCGCAGAATGGATGGGTATTGGAAGCCGGATATTATGGCGTATGGGTTGGCGCGTCGTTACATGAGTGCCGCCTGGAAGCGCTGCTGCTGCTTGACGAGGGGAAAACGCTTGTAAAAACCGAAGCGCTCTGCCCGCTGCAGGAAAGTCTGGAAGAACTTTCGCTGGAGCCGGAAAAACGGAAAGCGCGGTATGATGCGTGGGTGGCGGACGGCAGGGCGCAGGGGCTTGAGCCGCTTGCGCTGGATTTATCAGATATAAAAACACAGGTCATAGATTACACGCGGCTTCCGAAACAGCCGTCTGCGGAAGCGGCGGCGCTTACTGACAGCCTGGATTTGGAGCAGCTGATAAAGCTTGCGGCAGGCAATACCGAGAATGCGTTTGGGAGCAATCTTGGCGCAGCCGGGACTACGGTTCCGGGTTCCGCGGGAGAGACGAGCGCCTGCGCTGCGGAAAACGGGCTTCCCCCAATTGCTCTGGCGGACGGCCCTGCCGGCCTGCGGCTGAACCAGTATTATTTTGTGCAGGATGGGAAGGTTATGCCGATCCCGTTTGAAGCAAGCCTGGAGCATGGGTTTTTATGCCCGGACTTCGCTGTGGAGGGCGATAAATATTACCAGTACTGTACGGCGTTTCCGGTCGGAACATTGCTCGCGCAGACATGGGATATGGCGCTTGCGCAGGAGATCGGACAGGCGGTCGGCGACGAGATGCAGCGGTTCCATGTTACGCTGTGGCTTGCGCCGGGCATGAACATCCACCGGAATCCGCTCTGCGGCAGGAATTTTGAATATTTCTCAGAGGATCCGCTGGTCAGCGGGAAGATGGCGGCTGCCATTACGAACGGCGTACAAAGTGTGGCGGGCTGCGGCACGACGATTAAGCATTTTGCTTGCAATAACCAGGAAGACAACCGGCTGCATTCAAACAGTATCGTTTCCGAGCGCGCGATGCGCGAGATATATTTTAAGGGGTTTGAGATCGCAGTAAAAGAGTCGCATCCATGGTCGATTATGACAAGCTATAACCTGATCAATGGCGTGCATTCCGCAAATAATTACGACCTCTGTATGAAAGCTGCGCGTATGGAGTGGGGGTTTGACGGCGTTATCATGACGGACTGGACGACGACCATGCAGAATGAATCCTGTACGGCTTCGGGCTGTATGCGCGCGGGCAATGACCTGATCATGCCGGGCGTGCCGGATGACCTCGCGGATATACGCAGGGCGTTAAAAGAAGGGACGCTGCAGGAAAAAGAACTGAAAGACTGTATCACCCGTCTCGCGGATGTGATCCTGCGGGCGGGAAAAAGATAAAAGGATGTATGAAAAGCCGCGCTCTGCGCGGCTTTTCTGATGTCATATGTACCGGCGGCGGTTCAGACGGTTTCCTGATGTATGGTATATTTTCCGCCCTGTGTTTCGATGATGGCGCAGGTCGGCGGCAGCCCGCCTCTTGGCTGTGAGCAGCTGCCGGGATTTAAAAGAGTCATTCCCCTGCGTTCGCTTTGCTGATAGATGTGCGTATGGCCGCAGATAAAAAGATCAGTGCCCGGTTCCGGGCGCGCCGAAAAATCATTGCGGTCATGGACCAGATAAAACATTACGCCGTCAATGCGGAACGCCAGCGTTTCCGGCAGGACGTCGGCCCACGCGCCGCGGTCGCAGTTGCCGCGTACGGGATACAGGTTTTTGTTGAGCACCTTTAACTCCTGATAGACGGCCAGAGAGCCGACGTCGCCTGCATGGATGGCGCAGTCGCTGTTTTGCAGCAGTTCTTTTACGTTTTTGTTCAAATATCCATGGGTGTCCGATAAAACAACAATCTTCATAATATTATACTCCTGCGGATCGGTATTAAAAAGATAACAGTAATTTTTTCAGCCGCGCGGTATCGCCGTTTAAAATGGCGTATGTGCTGTCCGGCGTCTTTGTAAGGCGCGGGGAGAGATTGGAGTGGATATAAACAGAGTCTATGCCAAAGAGCTTTGCGCCTGCAATGTCTGTGCTTAAATCATTTCCAACCATCAGCGTGTCCTTTGCGTCCAGCCCGCAGCGTTCGCAGGCAAGCGCATAAAAATGCGTGTCCGGCTTGGCGCATTCTTCCATCGAAGAGATAAAGATATCATCGAACAGGCGGTCTATGCCAAGCAGCTTCAGCTCGGGGATGGTAAATACCGCCTGCGCATTGGAAAGCAGGATGCAGCGTTTCCCGTTCCGGCGCAGTTCCGCCAGCATGGGGCGTATCTGCGGATAGAGCCTGATATAACTGCGTGAGAGGGTGCGGAAAAATAAAGCGGTTTCCGCAACGGCGTCCGCGGAAACAGGCACGCCTTTTTCATGATATAATGCCTGGAATACGCGTTCGATTTGAATGTCCGGAAAGGAAAATGCGGGATGCCTTTGGCCGGCGTCTTTCCGCTCCTGTTCCGCAAGCTCCAGATAGCGGCGGCGGAGCCGCCAGGGGGAATACTGCGCGCCATGCGCCCGGTACCATCCGGCAAGGGACGCCCATAACGCTTTCTTTGATTCATTGGTATGGATATCGGCAAGCGTGCCGTACAGGTCAAATAAAAAATTCCGGTAACACATAAAAACCCTTTCTGCAGATCATAATAAAAGCTGCTTTTATTATGCATGATTTTTGAGGGAAAATCAATTGTTGTTTTTCCGGCCGGAATGGAAAGGCGGCTGTCTTTCTGTCCGCGGGAATAAATTTTTTATAAGTTTTTTGAGAAAAGATGTTGACAAAGAAAATATAGAGTGCTATCTTAGTCATAAAGATATTAGCACTCCAATCAAATGAGCGCTAACAAAACATTACGAAAGGGCGTGTGCGTATTTTTTATGGAGGGATTGGATGAGAGAAAGACGAAGATCTTAAAAGCCATCATAAAAAATTATCTGGATACAGGCGAGCCGGTCGGTTCCAGAACGATTTCAAAGTACACCGACCTGAATTTGAGTTCGGCAACGATCCGCAATGAAATGTCCGATCTCGAAGAACTTGGGTATATCGTCCAGCCGCATACTTCCGCAGGGCGCATCCCTTCTGATAAAGGCTACCGTTTTTATGTAGACAGCCTGATGGAAGAAAAAAATAAGGAAATCAGCCAGATGCAGGATTTTGTGATTGAGCATACGGAGAAGATGGAGCAGGTATTAAAAAACGTGGCAAAGCTTCTGGCGAAAAATACCGAATATGCCGCCATGATCACCGCCCCGCAGTACCATCATAACAAGATCAAATTTATCCAGCTTTCAAGGGTGGAAAAAGACCAGGTGTTGTGCGTCATTGTCCTCGAAGGGAATCTTGTCAAAAATAAAATGCTTTCGGTGGACGTGGAGCTGAGCGAAGAGCAGATGCTGAAACTGAATATCCTGCTGAACACGAGCCTGAACGGCCTGTCGATCGATCAGATCAACCTCGGCACGATTTCCGCATTAAAGGAAAAGGCGGGCGCGCATGGAAAGATCATCGGCGATGTGCTTGACGCGGTGGCGGAGGCGATCGGGGAAGACGAGGATTTACAGATTTATACGAGCGGAGCGACCAATATTTTTAAATATCCGGAGCTGAGCGATTCGGAGAAGGCAAGTGAATTTATACAGGCGTTTGAAGAAAAACAGGCGCTTGCGGATATGATTACCGATAAATTGCAAAAGCAGGAAGAAAATACCGGCATCCAGGTTTATATCGGCGAGGAAAGCCCGATCAAGACGATGAAAGACTGCAGCGTCGTGACGGCGGCTTATGAACTTGGCGAGGGCATTACAGGGACGATCGGCATTATCGGGCCAAAGCGCATGGATTATGAAAAAGTGCTGGATAATCTGAAAAACCTGAAAAAGCAGCTTGATCTTATTTATCATAAAGACGGGTGACGTCTCAGGCAGGAATAAGGAATGTTTGAAGTATAGAAAGGAGCACAGGCGTGGAAGATAAGAAAGAAAACCGCGACGATCTGTTAAAAGACGCGGCGGATACGGCGGGGGAAGAAATCCTCGAAGAAGAAGCCCCGGAAAAAGAGACGGCGCAGAAAAATGTTTCTGATAAAGATGTTTCTGATAAAGATGTCTCTGATGAAAATGTTTCTGATGAAAATATTTCTGATGAAGACGTTTCGGATGAAGATATAGAGGATGAAAAGGAAACACAGGAAGGCGGCTCGGAAGAGGCTTCGGAAGGAGAAGCCGGAGACGACGGGGCGGAGGAATCCGCAGAGGGCGGAAAAAAAGGGTTCTTCAAGAAAAAGGAAAAGAAAAAAGATAAAAAAGACGAAAAGATAGAAGAGCTTACCGATCAGGTGAAACGCCAGATGGCGGAGTTTGACAATTTCCGCAAGCGCACGGAAAAAGAAAAAACGCAGATGTTTGAAACGGGCGCGAAGAGCATTATAGAAAAGGTGCTTCCGGTCGTGGATAATTTTGAAAGAGGGCTTGCGGCTGTCCCGGAGGAAAACAAAGACGACGCGTTTGTGGATGGCATGAACAAAGTGTATAAGCAGATGATGGCTATGCTCGAAGAAGCGGGTGTGACGCCGATCGAAGCGGTCGGGAAAGAATTTGATCCGAATCTGCACAATGCCGTCATGCAGACGGAAAGCGAAGAATTTGAATCCGGCATTGTCGCGCAGGAGCTGCAAAAAGGCTATCTCTACCGCGACAGCGTGGTAAGGCACAGCATGGTGGCTGTGGTCAGCTGAAACATTTCAGACAGGTAAATTTTAATTTAAAAAATAGAAAATCAGAGTGAAAAACAGGAGGAATGAATCATGAGTAAAATCATTGGTATTGACTTAGGAACAACAAACAGCTGCGTAGCGGTTATGGAAGGCGGAAAGCCGACCGTTATCGCAAATCAGGAGGGCGCGAGGACGACGCCGTCAATCGTGGCGTTCACAAAGACAGGAGAGCGCCTTGTCGGCGAACCGGCGAAGCGCCAGGCAGTCACAAATGCGGAAAAGACAGTCATTTCCATTAAGAGGGATATGGGTACGGACCGCGGCAGGACGATTGATGACAAAAAGTATTCTCCGCAGCAGATCTCCGCAATGATCCTGCAGAAATTAAAAGCGGATGCAGAGAGCTATCTGGGCGAGAAAGTGACGGAGGCGGTCATTACCGTACCGGCTTACTTTAATGACGCGCAGAGGCAGGCGACAAAGGATGCGGGCAAGATCGCGGGGCTGGATGTAAAACGTATTATCAATGAGCCGACAGCCGCGGCGCTTGCATACGGGCTTGATAATGAAAATGAGCAGAAGATCATGGTATACGACCTGGGCGGCGGCACATTTGACGTTTCCATTATTGAGATCGGCGACGGCGTGATCGAAGTGTTGTCCACAAACGGCGATACAAGGCTTGGCGGCGACGACTTTGACCAGAAGATCACAGACTGGATGATCGCGGAGTTCAAGGCGGCGGAAGGCGTAGACTTATCCGGCGACAAGATGGCTCTGCAGAGGTTAAAGGAAGCTGCGGAAAAGGCAAAGAAGGAGCTTTCTTCCGCGACGACGACCAATATCAATCTTCCGTTCATTACGGCGACGGCGGACGGCCCGAAGCATTTTGACATGAACCTGACAAGGGCGAAATTTGATGAACTGACCAGAGATCTGGTAGAGCGTACGGCGATTCCGGTGCAGAACGCATTAAAGGACGCGGGACTTACCAATAACGATATCACAAAGGTGCTGTTAGTCGGCGGTTCCACACGTATTCCGGCGGTACAGGACAAAGTAAAACAGCTTACCGGCAAAGAGCCGAATAAGAGCCTGAATCCGGACGAGTGCGTTGCGATCGGCGCGTCGATCCAGGGCGGCAAGCTTGCAGGCGATGCGGGCGCAGGGGAAATTCTCCTTCTGGACGTTACGCCGCTCTCCCTTTCCATTGAGACAATGGGCGGCGTCGCTACAAGGCTGATTGAGAGAAATACGACGATCCCGACAAAGAAGAGCCAGATCTTCTCTACGGCGGCGGATAATCAGACGGCGGTTGACATCAACGTGGTACAGGGTGAGCGTCAGTTTGCGCGGGATAATAAATCACTCGGACAGTTCCGCCTGGACGGCATCCCGCCGGCACGCCGCGGCGTTCCGCAGATCGAGGTTACGTTTGACATTGATGCGAACGGCATTGTAAATGTCTCGGCAAAGGATCTGGGAACCGGCAAGGAGCAGCATATCACGATTACGGCGGGCTCGAATATGTCCGATGAGGAGATCGATAAGGCGGTAAAAGAAGCCGCGGAATATGAGGCGCAGGACAGGAAGCGGAAAGAAGCGATTGATACGAGGAACGATGCGGATGCATTTGTATTCCAGACGGAAAAAGCGTTAGAGGAAGTGGGCGCAAACCTTGACGCCGCCGACAAGTCCGCAGTGGAAGCTGACCTGAACGCATTAAAAGCGCTGGTAGAGGCAAATCCGCAGCCGGAGAACATGACGGACGCGCAGGTAGACGAGATGAAGGCTGCAAAAGAAAAGCTGATGGAGAGCGCGCAGAAGCTGTTTGCAAAAATGTATGAAAACGCACAGGCGCAGGGCGCGGCGGGCGCAGGCCCGAACCCTTCTGACTTTGCAGGCGCAGGCCAGAGCGCGGGCGGCCCAGCGGATGATGATGTGGTAGACGCAGATTTTAAAGAAGTGTAAGTGAAAAATTATGGCAGAGCAGAAAAGAGATTATTACGAGGTTCTTGGGGTAGCGAAAAATGCGGATGACGCCGCGATCAAAAAAGCATATCGCGTCCTTGCAAAGAAGTATCATCCGGATATGAATCCGGGTGATAAGGAAGCGGAGAAGAAATTTAAAGAGGCTTCAGAGGCTTATGCGATACTGAGCGATCCGGAAAAGCGCAGGCAGTACGACCAGTTTGGCCATGCGGCGTTTGAGGGCGGCGCAGGCGGCGCGGGCGGCTTTGATTTCTCCAGTATGGACTTTGGCGATATCTTCGGCGATATCTTCGGCGATTTCTTTGGCGGCGGCTCAAGACGCGCCAGCAATGGGCCGATGCGGGGCGCGAATGTGCGGGCAAGTGTGCGCATCAGCTTTGAGGAGGCCGTATTTGGCTGCGAGAAAGAGCTGGAGCTGGTATTGAAGGATGAGTGCCCGAACTGCCATGGTTCCGGCGCAAAGCCGGGGACGACGCCAGAGACCTGTACAAAGTGCGGCGGAAAAGGAAAGGTCATGTATACGCAGCAGTCGCTTTTTGGCATGGTGCAGAATGTCCAGACGTGTCCGGACTGTAACGGTACGGGGAAGATCGTGCGCGAAAAATGCCCGCAATGCCATGGGAACGGATTTGTTTCCAATAAGAAAAAGATTTCTGTCAGCATACCGGCCGGAATTGACAACGGGCAGAGCGTACGGATCCGCGAGAAAGGAGAGCCGGGCACAAACGGCGGGCCGAGGGGCGACCTGTTGGTTGAAGTCCTGATCTCAAGCCATCCGATCTTCCAGCGGCAGGATATGAATATTTATTCGACCGCTCCGATCTCATTTGCGCAGGCGGCGCTCGGCGGCGAGATCCGGATCAGCACGATCGACGGAGATGTGTTGTATACGGTAAAGCCGGGGACGCAGACCGATACGCGCATCCGCCTCAAAGGGAAAGGCGTGCCGTCGCTGCGGAATAAAAATGTGCGCGGCGATCAGTATGTAACGCTTGTCGTACAGGTTCCGGACAGTCTGAGCGCGGACGCAAAAGAGGCGCTGCGCAGATATGACGAGCTCAGCGGCAATTCCTTAAAGAGCCAGAACGGAGCGTCTTCCGGCGGGAAAAAAGAAGGAAGGGCGAAGAAAAAGGGCTTTAAGGATGTCATCAATGATGTAAAAGATGCGTTTAACGATATATAAAAAGATGTGGATAGCAGTAGAAAAGCTGCCGCGGGTAATTCTGCGGCGGCTTTTTTGCGCAATTGTCCGCCTAATTGTTACAATTGGATAAAAAATAATGAAAAAAGATGAAATGAATTGTGGATTTTTGCAGATAAATCTGTTATGATAGAGGAAAGTATTTTGGTCAGATGAGGGAACAGGTATCTGAGAAGGAGTGTGGGATTATTTATGAAAAGGAAAGCATTGCTGTTGGCTCTGTCAGCGGCGCTGGCTGCCGGATGTCTGGCTGGCTGCGGAAAGGGGAGCGGCAAGACGGACGGAGACGGCGGAAGTGAAGCCGGGGGAACGCAGGCAGACGCAGAGACGGAAGTATCCGACGCCGCAGGGGAAACGGATAAATTTGCACTGGCGAGCGGTGACGTGTCTTTAAAGTTCTGGTGTGATGAGGATGAAATGGGATTATTCCAGGAGATGATCGACAGCTTTATCGCGGAGCATAAAAGCGAGGCGAATATCGAGGTTACGATTGAGCCGATCGGGGCATCGATCTGTAAGGACACCCTGCTGGGAGATATTACAAACGGCGCGGATCTGTTCTCTTTGGCGGACGATCAGCTTCTGACGCTTGTTGCGGCGGGCGCGGTCGAGCCGATTCAAAACGGGGAGGAGATCGCGGCGCAGCATTTAGACGGCGCGGTGGAGGCGGCTTCTGTGAACGGCACGATGTATGCGTATCCGGTTTCCGCGGACAACGGTTATTTTCTGTATTATGATAAGAAATATTTTGACGCCTCTGATGTGGAGACGCTGGACGGCGTCTTAAAGGTCTGTGAGGAAAACGGAAAGAAATTTGTCATGGACTGGTCGAGCGGGTGGTATCTGTATGCCTTTTTCGGAAATACAGGGCTGGAGCTGTCTTTGAATGAGGACGGCCTTACCAATTCCTGCAACTGGAATGCGACGGAAGGGGATATTAAAGGCGTGGATATCGCGCAGGCGATGCTGGATATCTCAGCCAGCCCCGCGTTTATGAACAATACGGATTTTGTCACGCCGGCAAAAGATGGGACTGCGATCGCAGTGGTCAGCGGCGTATGGGATATCAATAATATGAAAGAAGCGTTCGGGGAAGATTATGGCGCCTGTAAGCTGCCGACTTATACGGTCGCGGGGAAACAGGTGCAGATGTCTTCTTTTACCGGTTACCGCCTGCTCGGCGTAAACGCTTATTCAAAGTACCGGGGATGGGCGGAAAAGCTGGCGGAGTATCTGACGAACGAGGACAACCAGAAGCTCCGTTTTGAGCGCGCGGAGCGCGGCCCGTCAAATAAAAACGCGGCTGCGTCCGACGCTTTGAATAACGTGCCTGCGATCGTGGCGGTCATTGACCAGTCGCAGTACGGCGTGTTGCAGAAAGTCGGGCAGAATTACTGGACGCCGATGACAGAGTTTGGTACGGCGATGGCGGAGGGCAATCCGAAAGGGGTTGCGCTGCAGGATCTGCTTGACCAGATGGTGGCGGGAATTACACAGTGACAGGAGGGGACATAGTATGAATCAGAAAAGACGCGGCAGCATCCGCGTATTGATCATCATACCGGTGCTGATACTGGGGATCGTGGGCGTTATTTCCAATTTTATCGCCATGTCAAATATCCGGAAAGTAAATGGAAACGCTTCGGAGATCGCGGACCATTATATGTCGAGCCTTACGGAGTTGAGCTCGATCAAAGAGCAGATCCAGAGCCTGCATACCAGGGGGCTGTCGCATATTATCGCGACGGATTCAAACAGCATGATTGACCTGATCAATACAATCAAGTCGGATAAGGTGACGCTGGAGGAGAGCATCGCGGCATATGAGCAGTATGTGAGCGAGGAGGATATGGCGGCCTACAAGGAGCTGAAATCAAAGGATACGGCGCTGCATGACTCGCTGAAGCGTGTCTGCGCGTTCAGCGCCAATATGCAGAAGACCGAGGCCAATAACATCGCGAATACGGAGATAAAGCCGAGTGTGGATGCGATGCTTGCGGACATCTCCACGATTGAGGAACACGCAAAGGCGGCGGCGCAGACGGCAAGGACGCAGCTCTCGGTCGTATACAGGACGAGCCTTATCATAAACGGCATTACGATTGCGGTCAGCCTGCTGGCAATCCTGTTTGCGATATACAGCTCCAGCAAACATGTCATCCGTCCGATCACGCGCGCGGAGCGCGAGCTGTCTGAGATCATAGAGGGCATTGACAGGAAAGAGGGCGACCTGACGAAGCGCGTCAGCATTGTGTCCAATGATGAGATCGCGGCGCTTGGAAACGGCATTAACGTGTTTATGGAAAAACTGCAGAATATTTTCCGGATCATTACGAACAACTCGCAGAAGATGGATGTGGTCGTATCGGAAGTGCTGGATAATGTAAAGACTTCCAATAACAGCGTTTCGGAAATGTCCGCGCTTACGGAGGAGCTTTCCGCGACGATGGAGGCGGTTTCCAATAATGCGCAGACGATCAATGAAAACGCGGGCATGGTAAATGACGAGGTTACAAGCATTGCGGATAAGACGAATGAGATCAACGATTACTCAAAACAGATGAAATCCCATGCGGATGATATGGCTGCAAGGGCAAGGACCAATATGGAGACGACAAGCGTGAAGATCCATGAGATCTTAGAAGTCTTAAACCAGGCGATTGAGGACAGCAAGAGCGTTGACCAGGTCAATAATCTGACAAGCGATATTTTGAACGTCGCAAGCCAGACGAACCTGCTGGCGTTAAACGCTTCGATCGAAGCGGCGAGGGCGGGCGAAGCCGGAAGGGGCTTTGCTGTCGTGGCGGATGAGATCAGCCAGCTGGCGTCGGCGACGCGCGAATCCGCCAATAATATCCAGCGGATCAACGTGGTCGTTACCGAGGCGGTACATAACCTTGCGGAACATGCGGAGAGCCTTGTTGCATATATGAACGAATCCATCCTTCCGGAATTCAGCGACTTTGTGACAGCGGGAGATGAGTATAAACGGAATGCGACGTATATCGAAGAAGTGATGCAGGAATTTGCGGTGAAGACGGACAGCTTAAAAGAGTCTGTCTCTGAGATCGCAGAGTCGATCCATACGATCAGCCTTGCGATTGACGAGGGCGTGAGCGGTGTGAGCGGTACGGCGGAGAATATGCAGATTCTGGTGTCGGATATGGATAATATTAACAGCCAGATGGGTGAGAATAAGGGAATTGCTACGGAACTGAAACACGAAACGGAAATCTTTACCCGTCTGTAACAGAGCAGGGGCAGCCGGAATGTGCGGCTGCCCCTTGCTTATGCGCATGGGCGCGGAAAGGAAATGTTATGTCATTGCAGTTTGTTTTGGGAAATTCGGGAAGCGGGAAGTCTGTTTTTCTCTATGAGGATGTGTTAAGAGAAGCGCAGGCGCATCCGGAAAAGGATTTCCTTTATCTGGTGCCGGAACAGTTTACGATGCAGACGCAGCGGGAGTTTGTCATGCGTCATCCCGCGCATTCGATTTTGAATATTGACGTATTGAGCTTCCAGCGGCTGGCGTACCGCGTTTTTGACGATCTGGGAATGATGGATTTTGTGGTTTTGGAAGAGACGGGAAAAAACCTTGTGCTGCGGAAAGCGGCGGCGCTGTGTGAAAAGGAACTGCAGATCTTTCAGGGCAATATCCGCAGGACCGGATATATCAGCGAATTAAAATCACTCATATCGGAACTGATGCAATACCATGTCTCGCCGGAGGATATCCGGCAGGTGCGGGATGCGTTGGAGCAAAAAAATGCGCTCTGGTATAAGCTCAGGGATATTCTGACGCTCTACCGCGCGTTCCGGGAATATCTGGAGGGGAAATATATTACGGCGGATGAGATCGTGGACCTGCTGACGCAGGTGGCGCCGCAGTCCGAGATGTTAAAAGGAAGCGTGGTCGTATTGGACGGGTATACGGGGTTTACGCCGGTGCAGAACCGTTTTTTAGAAGAGCTGTTCCCGCTCGCGGAGTCGGTGCGGGTTGCATTGACGATGGACAGCCGCGAAGCGGTTTATGGGGCGCCCGACATACAGGATTTGTTTTATCTGAGCCGGAAGACGATCCATACGCTGTGCGGGATTGCAAAGGAAAAGGGTACGGAGATTTTGGAACCGATTGTGCTTCGCGATGGCGGAGAAAAGCGGTATCAGAAAGCGCCTGCGATTTTTCATCTGGAACAGAATCTGTTCCGCCGCCACCCGCAGAAATTTTCCGGGGAGCAGGATGAGATACAGATTTTCTGCTTTTTCCAGCCGAAAGACGAACTGGAATACGCGGCTTCGCAGATTCACGCGCTGGCGGCGGAAGGGCGTTACCGTTATAAAGATATGGCGGTTGTGACGGGGGACGTGCCTTCCTATGCGGATTATGCGGAGGAGATTTTTGAGCGGTACGGCATCCCGCTTTTTATTGACAGAAAGAAAAATATCCTGTTCCATCCGCTGATTGAGCTGGTGCGCGCGGTTCTGGAAATGGAAAATACCGGCTATACCTATGAGAGTGTCATGCGTTTTTTCCGTACCGGGTTAAGCGGCGTGGAAACGGAAACGATTGATTTGATTGAGAATTATATGCTTGCATTTGCGGTCCGCGGGTTTCAAAGATGGGAACAGCCCTGGGTGCGGCCTGCGAAATGGCTGGAAGAAGCGGAGCTGGAGTACTTAAATGAGCAGCGGGAGGCGTTCGTGGCGCTGGTCGGCCCGCTGCATGGGGCGTTCCATAAAAAGCAGGCGCCCGCGCGTGAGCTGGCGACGGCTTTATATGAATTTTTGGAAACGCTGCAGGCAGATGAGCGGCTCGCGCAGCAAAAAAAACAGTTTGAAGCGGAGGGGCTGCTTGCGCAGGCGAAGGAAAACGAGCAGATTTACGGGATTGTGCTGGATTTGTTGGAGAAAATCGTCGAGCTGCTGGGGGATGAGACAATGACCGGAAAAGAATTTGCCGAGATATTGGATGCGGGTTTTGAAGCGTCCTCGGTCGGCGTCATTCCGCCGGGCTATGACCGCGTGTTGTTCGGCGATATTGAGCGGACGCGGCTGGACCATATCAGCGTGTTGTTTTTTATCGGCGTCAATGACGGGATCATTCCGAAAAACGCGCAGGCGCAGGGCATTTTGTCTGAATTTGAGCGGGAAACGCTCAGCGGTTTTGATATTGAGCTTGCGCCGACGGCGCGGGAAAAATCTTTTATCCAGAAATTTTATCTGTACCTGAATATGACAAAGCCGTCGGAGCGGCTGTATTTGACGTTTTCACAGGCCGGGCAGGATGGGGAGGCGAGACGGCGTTCGTATCTGGTCAACGTTGTGCTGCGCCTGTTCCCGCAGATGTCCTGCCGGACTGCGGAGCCGGACGCGGCGGCGACGCCGCAAAGCAGTATGCGGTATTTCCTTGCGGGGCTTGCAGAGGCGAAAAATGGCGCGGCGGCGGAAGAATGGCGGGCGTTATATGCGTGGTATATGCGGCACGAGAGCTGGGCCGGGACTGTGGCGGAGTATGTAAAGGCTGCGTTTTACCGGCACAGGGACAGCGTGTTGGAAACGGATCTCTGCAGGCAATTGTACGGGACGGCGCTGGAAAATTCCGTAACGCGGCTGGAACGCTTCGCAGGCTGTGCGTTTGCGCATTTTTTACAGTACGGCTTACAGCTGGCGGAGCGGCAGACGAGCGAGTTTGAGGCGGTGGATTTCGGGAATATCCTGCACAGTGCGCTGGAGCAGTTTGCAAAGCGGATGCAGGCGGGCGGGGACGACTGGTTCCGGATAACGGAGGAGAGGCAGAAAAAATATGCAAAGGAAGCGATCGACTTGGCAATTGCGGCCTGCACTAATGCGGCGCTTGCGGAAGGGGCGCGCAATGGGTATCTCGTGCGGCGCATGGAAACGGTTTTAAACCGTACGGTGGAGACGCTCGGCAGGCAGATCCGAAGCGGCAGCTTTATTCCGGAAAGCTATGAGACGTCGTTCCAGTCGGTCAGCAGCCTGGACGCCATTCATTTTAAGCTCGGGGAAGAGGAAAAGATGCGGCTGCGCGGGCGGATCGACCGGATGGACGTCTGGGAGCGCGAAAAGGAAGTGTATGTGCGCGTGATCGATTATAAATCCGGCAATACGTCGTTCCAGCTGCTTTCGGTGTATCATGGCCTGCAGCTGCAGCTTGTTGTTTACCTGAACGCCGCGATGGAGCTGATGCAGAAAAAGTTTCCGGAAAAAGAGGTGAAGCCGGGCGGCATTTTTTATTACCATATTGACGATCCGCTGATTGAGACGGATGAAGAACTGTCTGATGAGGAAGTGCGGGAGCGGATTTTTGCAAAATTGAAGCTGGACGGTTATGTAAACTCGGACAGCGCGGTTTACCGGGAGATGGATCATGGGATGCAGTCGGCGTCGGATATCCTTCCGGTTACGGAAAATAAAGACGGGACGCTGCGCAAAAATTCCAAAGCGGCGTCGGAAGAGCAGTTTGCCACGATTTCAAAGTTTGTCAGCAGAAAGCTGACGGAGCTTGGCACGCGCATGATGAATGGGGAGATCGCGGTAAACCCGTATATGCTGGGCGCAGATACCCCATGCGGATACTGTCCGTACCGGAGCGTGTGCGGCTTTGACGAGCGGATACCGGGCTACGGATACCGTAGGCTGCAGAAGCTGGATACGGTGTCAGAGATCATACAGAAGATGTCAGAGGATCATAAAGAAGGTTAAGGGGGAAACATGGGAGTGACATGGACAGAGGAGCAGCGGCAGGTCATCGCGCTGAAAAACCGCAATATTTTAGTGGCGGCGGCGGCCGGTTCCGGCAAGACGGCGGTTCTGGTCGAGCGGATCGTGCAAAAAGTACTGGATGAGACGGATCCGGTCGATATTGACCGCTTATTGGTCGTGACGTTTACAAAAGCGGCGGCGGCGGAAATGCGGGAGCGGATCGGGCAGGCGATTGAAAGGCGCATGGAAGGGGATCCGGAAAATAAATATTTACAGCGGCAGTATACGCTTGTAAACCATGCGCAGATCACGACGATCGACAGCTTCTGCCTGTATGTCGTGCGCAATTATTTCCAGACGGTCGGCATAGAGCCGTCGTTTCGGATCGCGGATCCGGGCGAGCTGCAGCTTTTGAAGGCGGATGTGGTAAAAGAGGCGCTGGAGGCGCAGTACGCCTGCCCGACAGAGGGCTTTATGCGCCTTGTGGACCATTATGCGACGGCAAAAAGCGACGCGCAGCTTGTCGATTTCGTCCTGCGGCTGTATGATTTTTCCCAGAGCTATCCGTGGCCGGAGGAATGGCTGTCTTCCATAGGGACGGCCCGTTGGGCGGAAACGGCGCAGCAGCTGCAGGAACAGGGCTGGATGCAGGAGCTGTCCGTCTATCTTGCGGCGGTGATGCGCGGCCTGAAAGGGCGGATGGCGTATGCAAAGGCGCTGTGCGAAGACGCGGACGGGCCTGCGATGTATCTTGCCGCGGTGCAGGACGACCTGGCGCAGCTGGAAGGATTTCTGGGCTGCCGTACATATGAGGAATACAGGCGGCGCTTCCGGGGGCTTTCGTTTACAAAGCTGGGCGTCAACCGCAAATACGGGGGGAGCGTCGAAAAGCAGGAGCAGGTAAAGGCGCTGCGCAAACAGATGAAGGATACGCTCGGAAAGCTGGCGGGGGATTTTTTTTACCAGGACACAGAGCGGATGCTGGATGAGATGGAAAAAACAGCGGCCGATATACGCGCGCTCTCGGAGCTGACGCTTGCCTTTGCACACGCATACCGGGCAAAAAAAGAAGAAAAAAAGATCATGGATTTTTCAGATATCGAGCATCATGCGCTGCGGATTCTGATCGATGAAGAAACGAAAGAGCCGACGGCGGCGGCGCGGGAACTGCGCAGGATGTATGCGGAGATCATGGTCGA